>JAFGFE010000011.1 GCA_016931225.1 Candidatus Zymogenaceae bacterium | reverse complement strand
ATCTGGATCGGCAGGTTATGACTGTGTAACCGCCATTGACATGCCGGGAGGTACGGCCACTGTCAACTCAAGTCTCGTTCAGGACAGCTATGCAGCTAGTTCTTATTCTTCATCGACTATTTTCTTTATATTATGAACGACCGCTAAGAGCTTTTGCTTGGCTAGTGTCTACCACTCTAATTTTCCCTTCACTCTATCTGCTGACTGGTGGTCTTATTATTAATGGAAATCCTATTGATTACAGAATCGCATTCACTCTTCAATTTATTTCTTCAAAATTCATATATGACTATATACATGCACTTATGTATAGTCTTGTTGTCATGACTATGGGAAAGTTTCAATATGATGTCCTACTTGATGGCACATCAATCTACTTTTTAACTTTTTTACAATTAAGTTTTTCAGCAATTTTCATCTATTTACTAATCTCGTCTATCAAACGCAAGTTTGAAAGAAGGAAAAATTAATATAGAGAATCCACGGACGAAAAAAAGGCGAAAAAATCTCGTGGACAATACATCTTCGTCCGATGATACACCTTGGGACTGTCACCAGGATTCCCCATACGCACGATTTCCTCGTGCCCCTCTCCCAATACGAAAAAACTAAAAAAACCATTGACAGCAATCAAAAACAGGCGTACGATTCACGAATAGTTTATACGGTCGGCCAACTAATTTATATAGAAAAACACACAAAGAACAACATGGGACGGAAAAACAGATCGGAACAGAAACGCCTGGAGCTGCTCGGGCATGTCTGCGATGTAATCAGGGATGACGGCATCGAGGGCGCCACCCTCTCCCGCATCGCGAAGCGGGCGGGGGTCCACAAGAGCCTCATCACCTATTATTTTTCCACCAAGGACGAGATGATCGTCTCCCTGGTCGATTTCATCACCGACCGATACGAGGAGGCGTTCGCCGGGCTGGTCGCCGGCATCGACGACCCGGACCGGCGCCTGGAGACATCCCTTGATATCATCTTCGGCAGACAATGGACGGAAATCGTCGACTACCGCGTCTTCTATTCCTGCTTCTACCTCTCATTGATGAACGAGCGGGTCCGGGAGCGGTTCAGCCTCATGTACGATCGGCTCAAGGGATTCCTCGTCCGGGAGATCGAGCTGGGGACGGCCCGGGGCGTCATAGACGTCGAGGAACCGGAGAAGGCGGCGGTCTTCGTGATGATGCTGCTGGAGGGATTCGACTACTACTGGGCCGTGGCGGGATACGTCCGGGACGTCGAGGAGTACGGCAAGTATTTCAAGACGCACATCAAGAAATTCCTGGGCATGAAACAGGATTTATAAATCAGTATCATATATCGCCGCCGGGACGGATCGTCGCCGGCGTTCACACAACCGTTTTGTGAATACCAAGGAGGCATGATATGGGTTATTTCGGAGAGGGACAGGACGTTGTTTTCGATCACCCGGTATTTCCCAATAAGGGAAAGAGCGCGGACGACGTCGAAAAAAGGCTGAACGATATCTACGACGAAGACGCGAAGCCGGTGGACGGCCACGTAATGATCTACGCCACCACGCTCCAGGATCATTACGAGGTCAACGAAGTCTCGAAGATGGCCTTCAACAAGTATCTGAAGAAGAACATGCTGGTCAAGGAGATCGCCCACGGCATGCAGACCCTCGAGCAGGAGGTCAAGCGGATGGTGGTGGAAATCCTGGACGCAGGCGACGACGCCCGAGTGAATATCACCTCCGGGGGTTCTGAGAGTCTCTACTGCGCCATCAACGCGGCTCGTCAGTGGGCCAAGGCCACAAAGCCCCACATCACCGCGCCTGAGATCGTGGCCCCCTATACCATCCACGCCGCGTTCAGCAAGTGGTGCCACTACACCGGCATCACCCTGAACCGCATCCCGGTGGGGCCGGACTTCCGGGCGGACGTGGCGGCCATGGAGGCGGCAATCAACGAGAACACCATCATGATCGCGGGCTCCTCCCCCTGCTGGCCCTACGGTCTCTATGATCCCATCGAGGAGCTGGCGGCCCTGGCCCGGAAACACGACCTGTGGATGCACTCCGACGGTTGCCTGGGGGGATTTCTGGCCCCCTGGGTGGAGAAGCTCGGCTTTCCCATCCCGACCAAGTGGAATTTCTCCGTCCCCGGCGTGATGAGTTTGTCTGCGGACCTGCACAAATACGGGTACTCGGCGAAGCCCTGCTCGGTCATCCTCTTCCGCAACAAGGAACTGCAGGAGCACCACTGGTGCCATCCGTCGGACTGGCCGTCCGGGCCCTACAACACCGAGGCGATCCTGGGGTCGTTTCCCGCCGGGTCCATCGCGTCGGCCTGGGCGGTGATGATGTACCTGGGCGAGTCCGGATACATGAATCTGGCGAAGCGTTTTATCGAGGTGAGGAAGCGCTACATCGACGGCCTCAACGCCGTCGAGGGCGTTGAAATATGGGAAAACGACCTGACTCCGCTGCTTCTGGACGTGGGCGATCACGACTACCTCTCCTTCATGGCGGGGCTGTTTGACCGCCAGAAGTTCGTGTTCCCGGTGTACGAGCCGATGCTCATCCAGTTCATCTGCGACCCGGTGTCGGACCAGGTCGTCGACAGCTTCATCAATGCGGTGGACGAGGTGGCCAAGGGCGTCCGCGCGGGCGAAATCACCTCGGAATCCATTCTGAAATATATGTGATTACAAAATCCGCCCGATGGAACATCGCCTCGGATTTCTTTCCAAATCGATACGCCGGGACGGCCCCGGAATAACGGGGCCGCCCCGATCCGGATATATATGACACCCACCGGTTTCCTCTCGGACGAGCCGATCGGCACCCACTTCATCGACAACGGCGACATCCGCCCCATCGATGAGCTGGCCGATCGCACAAGCAAGGTCATGGGCTTCGTCTACGAGGTCGTCAGGATCATCGATGGCGTCCCCCTCTTCCTGGAAGAGCACGCGGCCCGCCTGGTCCGCTCGGCGCGGCTTACCGACACGCATCTTAAAGTGCCGGCGGAGCACCTCTCCGATTTCATCGGCGAGCTTGTGCGACACACAGGGTTGACGACCGGCAATGTGAAGGTGGCCCTGGGAGGAGGCAATCCGTCGGAAGACGTCTGTCTCATCTCCTTCATCGCCAGCCGGTACCCCGCAGACGCCATGTATCAAAATGGTGTGAGCGTCGGGATCTTTTCCGGAGAAAGACACAATCCGACCGTCAAACAGTACAACCCTGAGCTCAGGCGAAGACTCCGGACAAAGCTGGAAAAGAGCGGGCACCACGACCTGCTCTTGGAGAGCGCCGACCGGTTTCTGACCGAGGGAAGTAAACACAACGTCTTTTTGGTCGATCACGACACCCTGATCACCCCGCCGGAGAATGACGTGCTGCCGGGCATCACCCGCATGAAGGTCATCCAGATCGCCGCACGTCTTGACATCCCCCTGATCGAGACCAGGGTGCACCGGCGTGACCTGGGCGGATTCGACGCCGCCTTCCTGACCGGCACGTCGGCGAAGCTCCTGCCCATCCACACCATCGACGGCCGTTCCTTCCGGGTGGACCACCCACAGGTGAGGCGACTCATGGCGGAATACGACCGCCTCATCGACGAGTACGTACGAAACTGCCGGGCCGCCTCCTCGTGAGGAGCCGCCCCCAGGGCGGACGATCATATGCTTGCTTTCCTCACATTTTTCCGATTGGCATTCCATCCATATCGTGATACGTTTGACGTCGGTCTCGTCATCTGAAAGGATTCTGTCATGACCGATGATCGGGAAACCGTGTCATACGACACCGTCAGGGAGCAGATCGCCCCCTGCGGGCTGAACTGTGGTAAGTGCGCTCTCCACATCGACGGCGAAATCAAGCAGCTCAGTGCCGCTTTGGGCGACGCCCTGGGGCCGAACTTCGGCTCCTACGCCCAGCGCTTGTTCTCCGCCGTTGACCCGGTGTTCGAAGGGTACGAGGCGTTCCGTGCGCTCCTGGATTACTTCGCACACGGGTCCTGCAGATCGTGCCGCAGCGGTGAGTGTCCCTTCTCCCTCTGCAGGGTCCGGGAATGCGTCGTGGAGCGGGGGGTCGATTTCTGCTTCCAGTGCGACCTGTTCCCCTGCGACCGCTCGGGGATGTCCGGACCACTCCTGGAGAAATGGCGGGCCAACAACGAGAGCATGAAAGAGCTGGGGGCGGTGAAGTATTACAAAAAGGTGCGGGACCTCCCCCGATATCCATAGCGCACACGGCGCATACCGTCCATCCGATCACCCCGTGAATACCGCCGACACTCTACATAAAACCGGCGGCCGTGATGCGCCGCCGGTGGAGCATGAAATAAACTGTTTTTGGAAAGCAGGGGTTGCCGTCACTTTTTGACCAGGACGAAGTAGCAGGTCGAATCCCCCTTGGCCATACATTGTGTCTCCCGGGGAAGATACGCACCCTTCCCGAAGGCCCACTCGCTGATATACTGCATCACCCCTTCATACAAAGAACAGATCGGCTTGTCCGCGGTGTCGTTCTTGCAGAGAAGACAGTCGAACACGTCCAGGTCCGCGCCGTATTCATCGTTGGGCACGGCCCGTCCCTTTCCTGATCCTATAACCGCAAGCTCCAGCGCCTTTTGAAATTTCTCCACCGGCTCCAGATCGACAAAGCCGTCCAGCACATGTGCCGTCTCGACCGCGTGCTTGATGTTGTTATATCCGATACGGCGCCACACGCCGAGAGCACCGTTGAGACCCAGAAGCTTCTCCACCTCCCAGTAGATCTTCACCTGGTCCTCGGTGGAAATACAGGGCTCCCAGTCATAGGGCGGCGGGTCGTCCAACAAGTATTCCATTTCCACGGCTCGAAATATAATTCTCAGGGCCTTTTCGCCGATGATCTCCTCGATGGAATCCATCACCGAGTGAATCGCCATATTCGTCGCCATTTTTCCTGTTGCGGTCATGATACACCTCTCGCCCCGTGGAAATCCGAACCGAACCGCGTGTTCCCTCCCACGTGCCAGCATATTCCTTTACTATATATACTATTCCATTATATCGTATTTTACCGAAGGACCGCAAGACACGGGAGACCCTCCATACACCGAGCATTCAAAGCAAAGTGACGGCACATATTCATTCAAAACAGAGAAGGATGAGACCAGCGGATGGATATGATATACTTTATCAGTCCATCAAGATCAAGATGTTTTTCTATTTATCATGACTTTGTTTTATAAAATTTTAAGGTGTCTACAATGTTCAGAAACATTATCGTAACGGGTCTTCTGGCGGGGCTTGCGATGCTGGCCGTGGAGATGGGACTTGCATTTCTCTCGAACCTGGTGCTGCCGGGCCTGATGGCGGAATACGCCAATATCTGGCTATTCCGCGCCTGGAACGATCCGCTCATGTCCATCTACTTCGCCTATCCCTTCGTCATGGGGCTCGCCCTTGCCTGGTTCTGGAACCGGGTGAAGAGCACATTCAGGGGGAAAAGTGCCTGGGGTCGGGGGGCTCTGTACGGATTCGCCTATTGGATCATCGCAACAATACCGGGCATGGTCATCACCTACAGCAGCTTCCAGATATCGTTCCCGATGGTGTTGACCTGGACGGTTTCCGGCCTGATCGGTGCCGTGGCGGGGGGGCTGGTGTGCGCCGGAATGAACCGCTGAGGGCGTCCGTTCCTTTCGACTCCCGGGCATACGAATTTTCGGTCTCCATCGGCAAAGAAGAGGGGCGATGTACGGTTTTCCTTTGACTTGCCCCCTGCATCATATATAATTCAGGGGAGTGGATATCGGCTGATGACACCCGGCGAAGTGTTCTCAGCGAGGCCTCCGCCCTTTTATGATACACCCACGGCGTTCCCGTTCACATGAACAGCTTTTTGATATACTCTCCGGACTCATCGAAGTTTGAACTCAGCCCGGACCATCCCTTCCGACCCGAGCGGACACAGATGATGTACGATCTGTGCATGCAGTATGACCTGTTCGACCGGGATTGGATCAATATTATCGAGCCTGAGCCGTTGACCACCGATGACCTTCTTCTCTTCCACACCGAGGAATATCTTGAAACGCTGGACGCCGCAGGCGGCGGGTCGGTGGACGAGCGGACGCTCATGGCCGGGCTGGGCACCCCGGACTGTCCCATCTTCTCTGACATGTTCGACCGGCTCAACCTGGTCAGCGGCGGAACCATCGTGGGTATGCGCCGGGTGATGGAGTCGGACGGCCGCGCCTACTCCTTCAATCCCATCGGCGGCTTCCACCATGCCTATCCCGATCACGCCGAGGGATTCTGCTACATCAACGATCTGGCCATCGCCGGCAAGATCCTGAGAAGGGACGGGCTGCGGTTCGCCTACATCGATATCGACGCCCATCACGGCAACGGTGTGGAGCACGGCTTTTACGACGACGACGGCGCCCTGGTCATCTCCCTCCATCAGAGCGGCCGCACCCTCTATCCGGGCACCGGGTTCGAATACGAGTTCGGGACGGGAAAGGGACGGGGCTATACCATCAATATCCCGGTGCCCCCCGGCACCGACGACGAGCTCTATCTCAAGGCGTTTTTCGCCATCGTACCCCCGGCCCTGGAGGCCTTCTCCCCCGACGCCCTCATCGTCCAGATCGGCACCGACTCCATGCACAACGATCCCCTGACCAACCTCTCCCTGACCAACAACAGCTACAAGAGGATCGCAGAGGAGCTCTCGACCCTGGGCACCAAGGTGATCGCCACCGGCGGCGGGGGGTACAACCTGGATAACGCCACCCGGGGCTGGGCCCTGGCCTGGGCCGCCTTCAATGACATCGTACTTGAAAATCCGTACGCCGGCATCATCGGCGGGGTGATGGGCGGGCCGGACATCGAGATGGGAGACCTCACCGACCGCCCCATTTACATCACCGGTCCCACCAAGACAAAGAATACCTACGAAATCGACCGGATCATCGAGTATATTCACACGGAGATATTCCCCCTCATCGGGGCGAAGCCGTAGCGCCACCTCTTTGCCCGTAGGGCACCTCTGTGCAGATACAACAAGAAGACCGCCGTCTTCCCCGAAGGCGATACCATTGTTCCCCTATATAATTCAAATAGAAAAGCGCCTCCCGGTATTCCGGGGTGCGCTTTGTGCCTCGCCGAGACGAAACGGGGCGCTGCCGCCGCCCCAAACATGTGTTATTTTCCCCTTATAATCCGCTCCACTACCCGGTTCGCTCCGGTGATGCCGCTGGTGACGCCCCCAAAGGTCTCGCTCTGAGCCCCGATGAACCAGAGGCCCTCGACGGGTGTCTTTGCCTCGATCGGTTTTCTCCCCAACCTCGGCGTACAGCCGCCGAACGCGTGATGCGCAAGATACGTGCGCTTTCTGAAATCCTCCGGCGTGACGATTACCCGGGTTGTGGTATGCGCCCTGAGACCAGGCACGTACTGTTCGGCATACGCAAGCAGCGTGTCCGCCCACCGCTCCTTGTCCGCCTCCCACGAGCCGTTCTTTGGAAAATTCGGGGCGATGGTATAGACGGTTATCGTGTGGCGGCCCGGCGGGGCCATGTCCGGGGAAACGGCAGAGAGACAGAAGACCAGAAAGCCGTCCTTCCCTTCGTGATAGATGTCCTCTTCGAGCTCCTTAATGGCCCCGGGGATGTCGTAGGTCATGTAGTAATAACATAGAGGGGCGCCGTGCTGGTAAACCGTGGGGTCGTAATCGACACCCAGGTGCACCATGAAGACCGAATCGGTCTGGGAAAAATCATCCAGATGCTCCCGAAAGAATTTTTCCGGCAGGTGCTCCCGACCCACCATATTCTCAAACAGCTCCCGGGCGCCGCCGCTGGCCAGAACAATATCGGCGTCAATCCCGGCACCGTCTTCGAGAACGACCCCCGCCACCCTCCCCCTTTCAATGCGTACCTTTTGCACCGCGGCGCCCGTTTTGACCGCTCCGCCGAACCGCTCGATCGCCTCCGCCAGGGCGTCCACCAGGGTCTGCATGCCGCCCACCACCATCGTCCAGGAGGATCGGCGCTCGTGCCCCGGATATTCCAGGGGGGTTCGCTCGTCGAAGCAGGCCTCGGGATTGATGAAGGGTACGAAGATGGCCGGGAATTCGTTTGGATGTGTTGTGTAGTCGGCGAGCATCCCGATGAACGCCGCAACGAGCCTCTCGTCGGTGAAGTAGTGATCCATCAGGCGCTGCGCGCTCCAGTTCTTCCGCGGAAGGATCGAGAGCAGCCTGAAAAAGAATTTCAGCTTCGCGAGGACGCCCTCCTGGTTGTAGAGGGATATCACATCCATCACCCTCTCGTGAAACCGGTAATATCCATCCAGCCCCCTCCGTTCGTGGGGGAAAATCTCCTTGAGTCGCTCTTTTCTTCCATAGGGAGTCGTGTGCCGTTTCGGCCGAAACACCTCGAAATCTCTGAATACGTTTCCCCGGTAGGATTTCGAAAGAGAAACACTGTCGGCAACTCCCAGCTTTTCCAGTACCCGTCCGCCCGGTTCCCCCGGCATCAAATCCGGCACCAGCATGGGGCCGAGATCCCAGCGGTACCCGTCCTGTTCTATGGTGGCGGTTACGCCACCGACGGTATCAAACTGCTCAAAAACCGTTACGTCATGGCCCGCTTGTGCAAGCAACGCAGCGGCGGTCAATCCGGAAACTCCTGAACCGATAACAATGATCTTCATGCAACCTCCAGTTGAAAATCTTCCACACTTTCTCTGGCTATCATGACGGATGTATTTTGTCAATAGTCTGTCAAATCAAAATCGAATACGGATACATACACAAAAACAAAATTTTTATAAAAAAAATTAATGTAAAAAGTACTATGCAATATTGTATCAGGGTAGTAGAATATATATACACTGTCTATTTTCAATTGAGGTGTCGCCATGAATATCCTTGTTGTTGATGAGGATGCGGGCGTGCGAGATCTTCTCAGCGGCACCATGCGGAAACTGGGGCATGATGTTGTGTGCGTCTCTAACGGGCGCCAGGCCGTCGATCACGTCAAACAGAATCATGTTGATCTTTCCTATATCGACGTGAACCTGCCGGACGGAGACGGATTTCGAGTCCTGTGGGCGATGAGGAAGATACGGCCGAAACTGGGAGGGGTCATGCTCTCCCGTGTGGGAATGCGACGGTTGCTTGAGCAGATGCTCATGAATCCGGACGGCATTTTTTGGTGCGCCACCAAACCGTTGACGGCTGAAAGGACGGAATACATCACCACCTGTTTCGGCCAGGCGCTTCCATAGGAAGTAGTATTTACCTTTAGGAGCTGAACCCTCCCGACACAGATCGGACGATCGGTGGTGTGTGTCCAAAACCGACATGCTTCAACCGCCGTATACCGGCGCAACAAAACCTTAACCCACAAGAAGAGACGAACGATCCGGCGCCCGAAACTCCATCACGCCCGATGCGTTTTGTCCACCACAATGAAAACGGGGCCGGCTGTATTGCCGACCCCGTTTCTTTATTCTCGAATCACGATGCAACTATTTTTTCATTCCCATTGATTCCAGGGCCTTTCCCACCTCGTCAACCGTGGCACCGTCTTCGATGGTGGAGAGATCTCCCAACGCTTGTCCCTCGGCGATGGCCTTGATGACCCGGCGCATGATCTTTCCGCTTCGGGTCTTGGGCAGCGCCTTGATAAACCTGAGCTCCTTGGGCGTCGCCACCGGGCCGATCTTTTCCCGGATGAGCTGTACCAGCTCTTTCTCGATGGTCTCGGACGGCTCCACGTCCGCCTTGAGTACCACAAATGCAAAGATCCCCTCGCCCTTGAGCTCGTCCTTGACGCCGATGACCGACGTCTCCGCGACCTTCGGATGGCTGGAGATCACCTCCTCCACCTCCCGGGTGCCCAGGCGATGGCCCGCCACGTTGAGAACCTCGTCGGCCCGTCCCAGCATCCAGAAATAGCCGTCTTTGTCTTGGATGGCGAAGTCACCCGTATGGTAAAACATCTTGCCGGGATACACCTCCCAGTAGGTCTCCTTGTATCGCTCGTCTTCACCCCAAATGGTCATGAGAGTTCCCGGCGGCAGCGGTCCCTCGGCGATGAAGTATCCCTTCTCGCCCCTGGGCATCTCATTGCCCTTTTCATCCACCACCTGAAATTTATACCCGGGGGCCGCCTTGGTGGGGGAGCCGGGCTTAATGGGGAGAGACTCGACGCCGGGCATGTTGGTGAGCATGGGCCAGCCGGACTCGGTCTGCCAGTAGTGATCGATAACCTTGGTTCCCAGGGCCCCGGTGGCCCAGTGATACGTCGGCTCGTCCAGCGGCTCGCCCGCCATAAAGAAGTACTTGATGGAGCTGAGATCCCGCTCATTGAACCATTTTTCGGGGAATTTTCTGAGTATCCTGAGCGCCGTGGGGGCGCTGAAGATGTGGGTCACGCCGTATTTTTCCACCACGTCCCACCAGATGCCGGGATCCGGGTGATCCGGCGTCCCCTCGAACATCAGTGTCGGTACGCCCTTGAGCAGCGGGCCGTAGATGATGTAGGAGTGGCCCACCACCCAGCCGATGTCCGACGTCGACCAGTATACGTCTCCCTCGCCCACGTCGTATATTTGCCCCATCGAGGCGTGGAGCGCCACCATGTATCCGCCGGTATCCCGGACGACGCCCTTGGGCTTGCCGGTGGTGCCGGAGGTATAGAGGATATAGGACGGGTCGGTGGAATCAAGCTGTTCCGGCTCCACGAACAGTTCGCCGTGCTTTTCCAGGGCGTCGGTCCAGAGGATGTCCCGCCCCTCTTTCAGATTCGCCTTTCCGATACCCCGATCCAGGACGATCACGCGATCGACCTTGTGTGAGGCGTAGTCGAGGGAATCATCGACGATCTTCTTGAGCGGTACCTCTTTCCCCTTCCGGCTGCCGGCTTCCGCACAGATGAGAATTTTCGGCGCGGCGTCGTCTATCCGACCGGCCAGGGACTCCACGGAAAATCCGCCGAAGACAACGCTGTGGATGGCGCCGATACGTACACACGCCAGCATGGCCACGGCGGCTTCGGGCACCATCGGGAGATAGATAACCACCCGGTCTCCTTTTTTGACGCCCAGATTCTTCAAAACCCCGGCGAACCGATTGACCTCGCGATAGAGCTGGAAGTACGTCAAGACCCGGGAATTGCCGGTGGTGGGTGACTCCCAGATGATCGCCGCCGTGCCGCGATTGGCGCCAAGGGCGTGGCGATCCACCGCATTGTAGCAGATATTCGTCTTGCCGCCGGGAAACCAGCGATAAAACGGCGCTTTCGAATCATCCAGCACCTTGTCCCATTTCTTGTACCAGTGAAGATGCTCAGCACAACCGCCCCAGAAGCCCGTCGGATCCTCCACGGACATCTTATGCAGCGCCTCATAGGTATTATGAGGCAGAAAACGTGTGGTGTCGTGATGCATACAGTTCCTCCTTCATATTCCGATTGTTCGTTTCTATGTCTCTATACATACGGTTTCAAATTGGTATCGATCAGGTATTCGGTGATGCTCGACCGATCGTGCAGGTTTTTCAAATTCCAGCGACGCAGTACACCGAACACTGCGGAATATACCAGGAAATTGGCCCGGAGATCCGCATCGCCCCGTTCTATTCCCATGTCCGTAAGGATGTCAAAAAACCTCTCGACGATTTCGGCCTCTCGGGTGAGGATTTCCTTGAGATAATGTCTTTTCATATATCGGGCCTGGGTGTAGGCGAGCATCACCTGGTCTTCAAGCTCGAAGCAGACATCGATGAGGGCCGTGTATGTGACCAGGAGCCGACGTTTCGGATCGGCGTCGCAGGTATCTGCGGTGCTGAGCTTCTCGTAGAAGCGGTTCATGTAGTTTTCGTAAAAGAGATAGAGGATATCGTCCTTTGATTTAACGTAATCGTAAATGCTCCCCAGCCCCAGCCCCGCCGCCCCGGCGATTTCCCGTACCGTGGCGTTGGGATATCCCTTTTCGCTGAACACGGAGATGGCCCCGTCAACGATTTTTTTTCGTTTTTCGTCGACAAGGTGCTTGTCCTTGACTTTAGACTTGACCCGTTTCATCTTCCCCGCGTCCCGTCGGGTACCGTTCTGTGAGAATGCGCTTTGTTGAAAAAACGTTTACCCGTCTACTGAATACGGCAACTTATCCACAAAAATGAACGAACATTCATTCGCCGAACATCATATAAAAAAACTTCTATGCGAGTCTCTTTTCTTCACGGCTTCCGACGCCGCCCTCTCCACGTTACCCAACCTCTCTTTCTCCCTCCCCACACCCATCTCCCTTTTCCGCTCCTCCGTAACCCCCGTTTCCCCGAATGAACGTACGTTCGTCTTTCACCGGCTGTTTATATGGTGTTCCCGGTGAGATGTCAAGAAAAAAATACCGTCGTTCAAAAACACAAAATGAAGGATTTTCATACACTCGTTTTGATGTTGATGAATGGAGCTATAGTTTTTATCGCGTGGATTGCAAGAGGAATTAAGGAAATACGGCATATCGAACCTATATAACGATCCACAACACGTCCGTCACCCGGCGGGATGGATACCAAAAAAGCGGAGGATGCTGTCCCCCGCTTTTCAGCATGATACGTCCAAGGCGAAACGCCGGCTCGTATACTATTTACTGCCCGAGAAGCTGGGCTTCCAGGGCCTGCCACTCACCGGCCAAACCGTCCCACTCCAGCGGGGCGGCCTTGGCATCCTTCATTTTGAAGGCGAACGTGCAGTGATCGGCTCCGGTTGCGCGACAGGTCACCTCCCGGCACTCCACCGCCTTGTCCCCCAGTCGGGAGAGCACCCCCTTGTAGAATCCCTCCATGTAACTTGCCAGGATGCGACACGACGGCTTCTTCGCGGTAACGCCTTCGGATTCGTAGGTGTTGTCACACACCGCCACCAGCATCTGCTCGCCGTCCGGTCCTTTTGCGTAAGCCGAACGGGCCCGACACCACCCCGCAACACTGAACGTATAGGCAAACACCTTTTCGTTCTGGGATGCCAAGGCGTCATCGATGTTCTTCCAGCCGTAGTTTTTCAGGGCCGTTTCTCCCACCACCAGGCCGCCTTTTCTGCTGACGGACCTGATAATGGCGTTGGCTCCGTTTTCGTCGAGCACGTCCACCAGAACATCCTTGAACCTCTGAATGGTGAAGATATCCTGGAGAATCCAGACGGTATCGCCGAAAACGGTGATTTCACGATCGTCCTTATCCCAGGTGACGGTCTCATGTATAACGCTGCTTGCCTTGTCCACCGGCAGGATTCGCTTGTCGAACACCTGTATCAATGTACGGAAACTCAGCTTGTCGCCGAACTCACCGTTCAGTCCCACACGCTCCACAAGGTTTCTCATCATTATCGACATACCGTCTTCACCCAGGATGCCCACGATTTCGGGCAGGAATCCATCCCAAAACCCCCGGCGAAGCAGTATCACCCGTTCTTGTTGTCCGTTTCCATCCAGAAGTATGGTCCCATTTTTCGTATCCCAACGCACTGCATGAGTCATAACAGATACCTCCTGCATGTTCATATGACGTGATGTCATGTTCCGGTCATCTCCAACCAGCACGACTTGCAACATATTGAATATTACATATTAAAATTGAACCAACATGAAGGAGGATACATATTTCCATTTTATGTGATACGCCGATGATTATCGGGTGTGTCTCATCGAACTCACATATGGCTTTTTTGGATCATTTTTTTATCGGATTTGATACACTTGAAAGGCGCGTATTTCCCTCGCACATCCGACCCGTCATCATTCCCGTAATTGTCTCAGAATGTCGTCTCGAGAGATGATTCCAAGAAGGTTCATCTCACTGTCCACCACCGGGAAACTTCTGAGCTTCGTCTCCACCATCAGCTCAAGCACTCTGGTGAGGGGAGTATCGGTGGATACGGTCAGCACGCCCTTGTTCATAACGAGGCGCACCTCGTCCTCCAGGAGCCGGTCATAATGGGGGATCATCGATTGGGGAGTAAACACGAAGTGCTTGAGTATATCAAGCTTTGAAACGATCCCGACCATGCGTCCCTCTTCCATAACAGGGATGAAATTGTAATCATAGGTGTCAAACAGCCCCTCGACCCCCTTGAGTTTGGTAGTAGGAGAAACCGTGATAAGATCGGTGGTCATGGCATCCTTGACGTACAAGAGTACGAAATTTTTCATACATCACCCTCACGTAAACACAAAAATACGCCGTTTTTCCTCTCCGGTGCGCTTTTGGCGAATTAAATATCCAACCTATTTTACATACCGCATTTTGCGAGAAAAATCAACAGGAAACGGGCGGACTTGAAGTAATTGACAAATATTTTATCCTATGATAACAATACCCTGACACTTCCATGCAGGATGTCCTGCATTTTTCATGTATGCTTTTCGTATCATTCCCAACCTTTTTTATACATAAGAGGAGTCATGTATGCCCCTTATCGACGCTATCGACCAGTACCAAGACGCACGGGAAAACGGGTTCGCACTGGGCGCCTTCGACACCAATGCGGGAAACCCGGACTTCATCATGTCCATACTGGACGCCGCCGAGGAGCTGAACTTCCCGGTCATCATCCAGGGCGGGGCTCGGCCGCTTTCGGAACTGTACGACATCCGCGCCTTCGGCCGCTCCATCGCCTCCCTGGCCCAGGATCGCGAGGCCAAGGTGGTGCTTCATCTGAACATGGCCGAAAACCTGGACCAGATTCGCACCGCCCTGGACTCCGGCTTTACCTCGGTGATGATCGATGGATCGTTTCTCGATTTCAAGGACAACATCGAACTGACCCGACAGGCGGTCGAGATTGCGGAGGTATACAATGCGGCTGTGGAGGGAAAACTGGGGATACTGGGGGGACGTGAAGACCTTGAGAAAAAGGTCACCCAAACCTTTACCGATCCGGAAGAGGCCAAGACCTTTGTGAAGGAAACGGATATAGATATCTTTGTGCCGTCCTTCGGCAACGTATACGGTTCATACATCAATAAGCCGAATCTTAACTTCAATCTGCTCAAGACCCTGAAGGACTCTCTTTCCATCGGCATGACCATTCACGGGGCATCGGGGCTGTCCGACCGGGACTATCGTTCTCTCATCGAGAACGGCGCCGTAAAAATCAACATCTCCACCGCCATGCGCACCACCTACCTGAAGAACATCAAGGAGGCCATGGAGAAGGCGCCCAAGACCACACTTTCCTATGAAATTACCGCTTCGGCCCGAAAAGACATCACCAGAATCGTCGTTGAGATGATACGCCTCTTTCGCGGAAGCTGGGAATAATCACCGTCCGTCGGGCTTTACTGCGGGATTTCGACACACCATACATCTATAACGTCCGACAGGGAACGCCCCGCGATACGGGGCGTTCTTCATTATGACGGAACCGATGTGGAATGTATGATGCAAGACATGTCTACACCACGGAGATTGATGTTCCGCCGGAGTTTCCCCATCATTCCCAACTTCCCACCAGCACAAAGGGCGCCCAGAAAAAGGGGCTCTTATAATCGGTGCTCGATTTCGCCCACCGCTGGGCCTCGTTCAGGGCAGAAGACGGGGTCTGTCCTTCCTTCAGGTTTTCATAGAAACGGGTCATGACAGAGGCCGTGGAGTCGTCCGCCACCTCCCACAGCGTCACCACCATCGACGGCGTTCCGGCATACAGGAAACCCCGGGTCAGGCCGACCAGCTCGTCCCCCCCGGTCACCCGGGAAAGTCCGGTCTCGCAGGCCGAGAGCACCACAAGCATCGTCTCGTCCAGTTCCAGGGCGAACAGCTCCGCCACCGTCAGCCGACCGTCCTCGCCCCCTCCCGCCGTCAGGTATAGGGCGGAATCCAGGGGATCGGTTTCATCGAACGAGGCATGGCAGGCAAGGTGTACCAGGTCATACTCGCGAAAGAGGCTCTTCCCTCTTTTTTCCGTTGCCTCCGACCCGAGATATACCGACACATCGGCCTCCGGCTCCATGATGGCGGCGATTTTGGTCACCTCATCCTCCGCAAACGGCAGGGGACTGTGGGGCGTTTCCGGATTTCCAAAGGCGATGATTTTTTCCCCGGGATCATCCGTTCTTTTTTCGCCGATATACTCCATGACGCCGGCGCTGGGGTTTACCACCACATCGTACCGGTCGATGAGAAAGCTCTCACCGTCGGAGAGGGCGGCGAATGGCAGATAATGAAGCGGCCCGTGGGGAATGATAATGAGGGTTTCCGCATCGACCCCCTCCAGGGCCGGCTCCAGGATGAGTGCGTACAATTGCACCGACAGTGAGAGAAAGGCCTCGTCGTCAAGGTATCGAACGGCATCCCTCAGACGGGAGACCGCGTCCTCCAGGAAATCACGATTTGTATCGATGGTGAGCACATCGATGCGGCGGGGAGTGACCACAAAGACGAAGAGATTGCTTTCTCCTGTGGCCGTGAAGCTTTCATCGGAGATGAAATATTCAATCAGGCAGACGTCGTCTCCGAGGCTCTCCCGGACCGCTTCCAGAGAGGGGGGAACGACCGTCACCAGGGATGCCAGCCTCGGGTCTGTTGACTTTATTGTTTCGATGAGACGCAGATACTCCTTCTGGATGTCAAGCGACCGATCGAGGGCGTCGTGCGCCTCCCGTGTCTCTTTAATCGGCTGTGCGTCGCCACCGGCGGACGGCATGAGTGTCGCATCTTTGAGGAGTCGCCGGAGCTCCCGCTCCCGTCTGAGGTATTCACTGCCCGCTTCATCCGCCACCGTGATGGTCCGAGACGCCAGCATGTCAAGGAACGAGCGGGATCGGGAGCGCTCCATAAATTCAAACGCCTCATCATACCGTCCCAATTCGATAAGCATCGTTATGATATCCTCATAGACCTGCATTTTCCCGGACATGTAGGATGTGCGAAGCTCCTCGGTCTGGATGGTTCCTCTGACGGACTCAAGGGCGTCGATGGCGATCTCGTAATATGTCACTCCCTGTTCATAGTCTTTCAGGTTTTTATACGAAAATCCGAGGTACGCCGCCGAATAGCCGATCGTGTTAACATCGTTGTTTTCCATACCGGCGGAAAGGGACTGTTCCAGATACCCAACGGCATGTTTATATTCACCGGCTCCCACCAGCAGCATGCCGGTTATCAGCGGGTCCACCGCCAGGGGAAAATCGCTTCCCACCTCTTCAGCGATCCTGAGTACTTTCTTGTAATAGAGCGCCGCCTTGAGGCTTTTCCCCTGATTGTAGTATGCCGTGGCGATTATTCCCAAAATAATCCCCTCCCCCACCCGGTCTTCGAGCTCCCGGTAGATTTCCAGCGACTCCTCGGCATATTCCAGAGATCGGTCCGGATCATCGAGGGTGACGGTGGCCAATCCCACAAGGGACTGCGCTTCCATGGCCCGTATCCCCGCCTTCCGGTTCACTTCACGGGCGTCTTCAAGAACGGCGAGAGCCTCCCCCTGTTTTCCAAGGACAGCCAGTATCATACCGAGCCGAACGAGAAGCGTCCCCTCGGTTTCGAGATCCCCTATACTTTGGGCCAGCCCGCGGGCGTCTTCCAGGAGGGCAAGCTCCTCCTCAAAACGATTCAGACTCTCCAGGGCCCACGCCGCCCCACCGAGGGCGTCGATCTCGCCCGGGATGTCTCCCCGCTCCCGGTATTTCACCCGTATCGCCTCATAGCTGGAGAGCGCCTCTTCATATCGCCCCGCATCCCGAAGCGTTTCGGCGATGTCCATTTCCAGATCAAGATCCGCATCAATATATTCCAGCGCATCTTCGGCATGGAGGATTTCCGTGAAGTGCTCAATGGCCTCGTCATAGAACCCCGCCCGCTTCTCGGCGTACGCGAGGTTTTCCAGGCCGTCCCGAACCAAGTCCGTATTCCCGATCCGATGGGCAACGTCAACCGCGCCGGAGAAGTGTTCGACCGCTTTTTCGTAATCGCCCCGGCGCATCTCCAGAAAGCCGAGATCGGACCGTACGAAATAGACAGCGGCATCGTCCTTCTGTGCCAGGGCCGTATCCAGGGCTTCCCTATAATACGACTCGGCCCCGACATAGTCGCCGGCCCAACCGGCCAGCAGTCCCATATTCGAAAGCACATCGCACCTCAACGAATCATCCCCGGTTTCCACGGCGATGTTCATGGCTTCGGCAAGATATGCGCCGGCGGTGTCGTATTCTTCGAGAAAAATGTATGCCTTCCCGATAAACTCCAGCGCATTTCCCACGCCGATTCGGTCTCCCGTCTCCTGTTCGATCACCACGACCTCGAGGTAATACTCCACGGCTGTGTCGAACTCACGCAGTCCGAACGCGGCCAACCCCGCCCAGTTCAGGGAAGTTACAAGAGAGTCCGTATCCCCGGCCTGTCGGGACAGCTCCACCGCTCGATCGTACTCCACCAGGGCTTCGGCCGTCTCTCCCCGATCCATATATGCATGACCCCTTTCAAGCGCGCCGGCGGCGTCTGCTTCTTCGCCTTTGGCAAATCCGGTAAGCATTACGACACACACCGCCGCCAGCACCGAGACTCGATATCCACCGACCATGTATTCCTCCCCTTTTTTATCGATTCACATTATTCTCTGTTGATGAAAAGATAGCATAATACAAATCATGCGCCAAAACATTTTTGTTTGGGTGCCAACGTCCCATTTTTCTTGTGGCCGGGCCTTTTTTTTGCAATACTATTGTCTTACTACAGGTGAATATCGATACATCATACACGAGACGAATTAAAAAAAGAGACGGCAACCAACCAGGAAAGAAGGGGCGTATCATGAAGCCGATTACTTTTCCCGCCGGTTTCTACTGGGGCGGGGCCACATCATCACACCAGGTCGAAGGGCGAAATACCAACAACGACTGGTTCGTCTTCGAGCAGCTTTACGGGAAAATAACCGACGGAACCGTCTCCGGGGACGCCTGCGATCACTACTCCCGCTTCCGCGAGGATTTCGCCCTCCTCAAAACCCTCAATCACAACGCCCATCGCTTCAGTGTGGAATGGAGCCGTGTGGAGCCCGCCCGGGACTACATCTCCAAGGTGGAGGTAAACCATTACCGCCAGGTGGCCGAAAGCATCAGGGAAAACGGCATGGAGCCGTTTGTGACCCTGCATCATTTCACCACACCGATCTGGCTTGCCCGTACCGGGGGATGGCTCAATCCGGACTCGATCGAGCGATTCGAAAAATTCACACGCGTCATGGTGGACGCCCTGGGGGATATCGTCACCTTCTGGATGCCCATAAATGAGCCTGTGGTCTATACATTCCTGTCGTTCATGGACGGCAGCTACGCCCCGGGAATGAAAAAACCGCTGGCCGGATTCAACGTCATGACCCACATGCTGGTGGCACACGGCCGGGCGTACCGGATTATCAAGGAAAAATATCCCGACGCCCAGGTCGGATTCAACAAACACATGCGTATCTTTGATCCCCTCAGGGAGGACAACAAGCGGGATCGGGCGGCGGCGGCCCGAATGGATAAGGTATTCAACATGGACATCATCAACGCCCTCTTTACCGGCGAGACCACGGGCCGCATAAAGGTGCCGGCAACGGAGAAATCGACCGTCCGTGAAAGCAGTGATTTTCTCTCCCTCAATTACTACTCCAAGGACAGCATCAAGTTCAGCATCTTTCACCCCGGGACCCTCTTCGGCAAAATCGTTATGCCCGAGGGCGCGGAAACATCCCACGAGGGGGCGTACGGAGACAAGCCCGAGGGCGAATACTACCCCCACGGCATCCGGAGACTCCTGAAGATCCTCGGATCATACGGTCAGCCGGTGTACATCACCGAAAACGGCGTGTCGACCGACAACGACGCCTACCGGGTGAAATACATGGCCAACCACATCGCCGAGGCGGGCCGGGCCGTCCAGGACGGCGTGGATCTCCGTGGGTATCTCTTCTGGTCGACGCTGGACAACTTCGAGTGGAACGAGGGATACCTCATGCGCTTCGGCATGATCCATGTCGACTTTGAAACCTTCGAGCGCACCGTCAACGATTCCGCGAAGCTCTTTGGAGATATTGCGAAGAAAAACGCACTGGACGATACGATCTGCAAAAAGTACAATGTAACCGTCGAATAAAAACGCCCATACCCGGGCGTACAGCGGGGATGTGTCTGCGAGCACATCCCCTTTTTTTGTCGATGGGAGATGAAACAACAGGATCACGATCACTGTTTTTCCTTGAATAAAAAACTGGATGGGCTACAATAATGAATGACCCCCATGCAGGCCGTTTCGCACGAATTTCACGACGTACGGGACACATCGGGTGAGCGCACACATCGTATCGAGCCGATGTGATCTTTTCACTGATGAATATACCCAGCGAGGAAGAGCATTCATGACCGAATATATGTTTCCGGATGGCTTTTTGTGGGGCGGCGCCACCTCATCCCATCAGGTTGAAGGGGGCAATACCAACAACGACTGGTGGGCGCATGAACAAAAACCGGGGACGATAATCGACGGCTCCATCTCCGGTGACGCGTGCGACCACTTTCGACGCTATCCTGAAGATTTCGCCCTCCTGAAAACTCTCAATCACAACGCCCATCGCTTCAGTGTGGAATGGAGCCGGGTGGAGCCGGCGCCCGGATATTTCAGCAGGGCGGCGCTGGATCACTATCGAGACATGACGGTGGTCTTGCGCGAGAATGGGATGGAACCGCTCGTGACCCTGCACCACTTCACCACACCGCTGTGGCTGGCGAAAAAGGGGGGCTGGTCAAACCCGGAGACGATAGAGCGCTTCGTCTCCTACGCGGGGGTTGTCGCCTCGGCCCTGGGAAATGACGTCACCTTCTGGATGCCCATAAACGAACCGATGATCTATGCCTACATGGGATATATCCTGGGCACCCACGCCCCGGGACGGAAAAGCTTCCTGAAGGGTTTTCGGGTCGCCTCACACATGCTGCTGGCCCACGCCCTGACCTACCGGAAAATCAAGGAGCATATTCCCCACGCCCAGGTCGGCTTCAACCGACATCTTCGGGTCTTCGATCCCCACCGGCCGGAAAACAAGCGGGATATCGCCGTGGCCAACAGGCAGGCGAAAAGCTTCAACTGGGACATGCTCGACGCTCTCTACGACGGCGCGTCCCACGGACTCATAAAGGTCTCGCGAAAAAACAGAGACGTCATCGCGGGAGCGTATGATTTCATCGGCCTGAACTACTACGCCCGGGACCAGGTGATGTTTTCCCTCTCGAGCCCCTTTCAGCTCTTCGGCGAAACCATTGTTCCGCCGGGTGCGGAGACCTCCCACCTGGGCGAGGGGGAATACTATCCCCACGGCATCTACCGACTGCTTCGCGAGCTGAGACGCTATGAAAAGCCTCTGTATGTCACCGAGAACGGCGTGGCCACCGAGGACGACACCTACCGGGTCAAATACATGGGCCAGCATATCGCCGAGGTCGGACGGGCGATTCAGGAAGACAGTGACGTGAGGGGATATTTCTTCTGGTCCACCCTTGATAATTTTGAATGGGCCGAGGGCTACACCATGCGGTTCGGCATGATTCATGTGGATTTCGACACCCAGGCGCGTACCGTCAAACCCTCGGGAGAGATGTTCGCCCAAATCGCGAAAAACAACCACATCGATCATTCCCTCGTCAAAGCATACGGAGCAACATTATAGATACGGGATTTTTTACCTCGACCCGGAGGATCTGGTATTCCCTGGGGCTTCTGTTTTTGGTTATCCTCTTCGGAACCATCGGGTATATGTTCGTCGAGAAGTGGAACATCCTCGATTCCCTCTATATGACGGTCATTACCCTGACCACCACCGGATTTGGTGAAGTCAAACCTCTGGGCAGAGAGGGCCGGATTTTCACCATTATCCTGTTGACCTCCGGCATCCTTGTGGCGGCGGTGGCGCTGGGTTCGTTTACCCGCTTTTTGATCGAGGGTGAAATCCTGAAGTTTATGGGGAGCAGGAGATTGGCCAAAGAAATAAAAAACCTGAAAAATCATTATATTATCTGCGGATTCGGCCGCATCGGAAAGGTCATCGCCCAGGAATTTCACTACCAGAAGGTCCCGTTCGTGGTGATTGATGCAGCCATGGAAAAAATAGAGGAGCTGGCGAGGGCGCATTTTCCCGCCGTGTTCGGCAACTCCGTCGAGGAGGAGATCCTCCTCGACGCCGGCATCATGCGGGCCACGGGTTTGATCGCCGCCGTCGGGTCCGCTGCGGATAACGTATACATAACCCTCAGCGCCAAGGCCCTCAACCCGGATATATTCGTGATGGGCCGGGCCAACGATGATATCACGGAAAAACGCCTGAGGGCGGCCGGAGCGGACGAGGTGGTCTGTCCCTACGCCATCGGCGGCCGCCGCATGGCCAATTTCGTCCTGCGCCCGGCCGTGGTGGAATTTGTGGACCTGGCGGTCGCCCGAAAGAACCTGGCCCTGGCGATGGAGGAGATCAAAATCAGCGAAACCTCCCAGCTTCTGGGCAAGACCATCATCGATTCTGCGGTCCGAAACAGATACGGCGTCATTATCGTGGCCATACTCAAACCGGACGGCCAGATGCTCTTCAATCCTCCACCCAGCACCGCCATCGAGCAGAACGATGTGTTAATCGCCCTGGGAAAAATTGAGGACCTCCAATCCTTGGCCCGGGCCGAGACATAATCGTTTTTAAAAAGAGGACAATATTTCTTTCTTGATTATTCTCTAAAACTCTAATACTCTATAACTTGAGTATTCACTCCGACTTCTGCGGAAAACGAGCCTTTCATGAAAAAATTCGCCATCATCATCGGTATTGTCATCTCGATTCTTGTGCTCATTCTGTTACGGAATAACCTCTTTTACACCATCGAGAACAAGGTACTGGACTTCCGCTTCCTCCTCAGAGGACCCACACAGCCGGGGGACGAGGTGGTCATCATCGCCATCGATGAGAAAACCCTGGACGAGCTGGGCCGCTGGCCTTTCCCCCGCCGCTACTTCGCTGGGGTGGTAAAAAACCTTAACAAATGGGGCGTAAGCGTCATTGCGTTTGATATGGTTTTCGACGAGCCGGACAAATACTCCGGCATGGAAACCGTGGACTATATCCAGGAGCACATCAAGGATATCCTTACCTATGACTCGAAGTTGACGCTCTTTTTCGCAGAAACCCGAGCCACCCTGGACAGCGATTATCATTTCGCCATGGAACTGGATAATACGCCGAAAGTGGTGTTGGCGTATTTTTTTCACATGAACGAAAAAAACATCGCCCATCTCACCGATGAGGAAAGAGAGAATTACTATTATTACCTTGATAAAAAATCAAGTTTTGGTTACGTGTATAAGTCGTCGGTATATTCAAATACGGACGTTATCCCAGAGGGTGTACTGCCGGAACCGAATATCGACATCATTTCTAAATTTTCCGATGGATTCGGATTCTTCAACGTTTTCCCCGACCTTGACGGCACGAACCGCTGGACGCAGTTGGTCATGAGATACAAGGATAGGGATGTCTTCTTCCCCTCCCTCGCTTTCGAGGTGGCCCGGGCCTACCTGGGTGCCCCCAAACCCGGTATTTCCGTCGGGGAAGAGGGCGCCTATAAAATCGAGCTGGGGGATATAGAAATCCCGGTCGATCCCCAGGGCCGTATGCTTATCAACTACCGGGGAGGTCTTTACACCTACCCCTATTACTCTTTCACCGACGTGTACCATGGGAAATTCTCCGCCGACGAATTCGAAAACAAGATCGCCATCATCGGAACGGTAGCAATGGGAACCTATGATCTGCGGGTTTCCCCCTTCACCAGCGAGATCCCGGGCATGGAGATCAACGCGACCATTATCGACAACATCCTGCACCAGGATTTCCTCTACGTACCCCGTTGGGAACCGTTTTTGGTCATATTGGTCATATTGATTTTCGGCATTCTGCTCGGATTCGTCCTCCCCCGAGTAAACGCCTGGCAGGGCGCCATCGTCAGTATCATCCTAGTGGCGGGATGGCTGGGATACACCGAGTACATGTTTCGACATAATCTGGCGTGGATCGAGATCATGCCGCCTTTGCTCACCGTCGCCATGGCATATACCACCCTCACCCTGATTCGATACATCATCGTGGAGCGGGCGGGACGCCAGATCAAGAGCGCCTTCGAGTTTTACGTCCCCGAGGCGGTTGTGGATGAGATTATCAAGGATCCCTCCAAGCTCACCCTGGGTGGAGACAGGAAAGAGGTCTCCATCCTGTTTTCCGACATCGCCGGTTTCACGACCTTTTCGGAAAATCTCAGCCCGGAAGAACTGGTTCACATTCTCAACGAATACCTCACCGCAATGACCGATGTGGTCTTCACCCATCGGGGACTCCTGGACAAGTACATCGGCGACGCCATCATGGCGGTTTACGGCGCGCCGCTGGAGCAGCCGGATCATCATCTCAAGGCGTGCCTGACGGCTCTTGATATGATGAGCGAGCTTGGGCACCTGCAGGAGAAATGGAAAAGGGAAGGCAGGCCGAAGCTCGAAATCCGCATCGGCGTCAACTCCGGGTTCGCCGCGGTGGGGAACATGGGATCGGAAAAACGATTCGATTATACCGTCATGGGAGACAACGTAAACCTGGCGTCCCGGCTTGAGGGCATCAATAAAATCTACGGTACGAACATTATCATCTCCGAATTCACCTACGAGCACGTCAACGAGCTCATCCTGTGCCGGGAACTCGACCTGGTACGGGTAAAGGGAAAGACCAAACCGGTGAAAATATACGAAGTGCTCGGCAAACAAAACGGTGATCAAGAGCTTCAGAAACTGGTTCATCTCTTTGAAAAGGCGATGGCCGCGGCCAGAGAACGGGACTGGGATGTGGCCCTGGCGATCTTCAAGGAAGTGCAGGTGCAATTTCCTGACGATAAACCAACCGCCCTCTATATCGACAGGATCACTGAAGCGAAACACAATCCTCCGGAAGCAGACTGGGACGGCGTTTTCGATATCAAAACAAAATAGTCCGCGTCAACACAACGCGTATCTCGGCGTCGTCGATGCTTCCAAATGCGCCCGGAGATATTCTTCAACAGAAGGTTATCGTACATGTCTTACAAGCCGTTTATCATCCATTGGTTGAAAGATCAGTTGGCAGAATTCGGACGCATCACCATCATGTTCTATAACGCCGTCCGTTTGTCGGTGATCCCCCCGCTCAGGTTCAGAAACTGTATCAAACAGATGGAATTCGTTGGGGTGAAATCCTTCAGCATCGTGATGTTCACCGGCATTTTCACCGGGGCGGTGCTGGCCCTGCACGGGTATGAAACCTTCTCGATGATAAACATGGAGACGATGGTTGGGGGTACGGTTGCCGTGGCCATGGCCCGAGAGATGGGCCCGGTACTGGCGTCCATTATGGTCGTGGCGCGGGCCGGCTCGGCCATGGCGGCGGAGCTGGGAACCATGCGGGTGACCGAACAGATCGATGCCCTCATCACCATGTCGATCAACCCGGTCAAGTACCTGGTGGTTCCCCGACTTGTCGCCGGCATTACCATGATGCCGATACTGGCATCGATTTTTTCCCTTACCGGCTTTGCGGGATCCTACTTCGTCGGCGTAAAATTACTGGGCATCAACAGCGGCCTCTTCATGGCCAACGTCACTGAAATCGTCAACCTCGAAGATTATACCAACGGGATGATCAAGTCGGTGGTATTCGGCCTTCTCTTGACGCTGATCGCCTGCTTTCACGGCTTCAACGCCCGGGGAGGTGCCGAGGGGGTGGGCAAAGCCACCAACAAGGCCGTGGTGACCGGCTGCGTCTCCATCGTCGTGGCCGATTACTTTCTCTCAGCACTGATGTTCGGATAATCCGACCAACACCGGCGAAGCATGTTTTTGCTTTCACATTCCTTACATGAGCGTGTTATATCGGCATGATTCGTATCGTTAATTTAAAAAAATCCTTCGGAGATCAGGAGGTTCTCAAGGGAGTCAACCTGACGATTCAGACCGGCAGCATTAACGTTATCCTGGGGCGCAGCGGCGCCGGGAAGAGCGTTTTGATCAAGCACATCATCGGCCTGTTGAAGCCGGACAGCGGCGAGATTTATATCGATGACGTGGAGATTACCCAATTGGGCGACCGGCAAATGGACAAAATACGAGAGCAGTTCAGCATGCTCTTTCAGGAGGGAGCCCTGTTTGATTCCATCACCGTGTGGGATAACGTGGCGTTTCCCCTCAAGGAGCGTCTCAACCTCCCGAAAAGTGAGATCGAAAAGCTGGTGACGAAGGGCATCAAGGAGGTGGGGCTGGCCGGTATGGAACACAAAATCCCCGCCGAGCTTTCCGGGGGTATGAAAAAACGGGTGGCCCTGGCCCGGGCGCTGGTGACGAATCCGAGAATCGTCCTGTTTGACGAGCCCACGGCGGGCCTGGATCCGATTACGGAAAACTCAATCCGCGACCTGATCATACGTCTCCACCGAACTCAGAAAAGCACATACGTCATGATCAGCCATAATATTGAATTTACCATGAACATCGCCGATAAGATCGCCCTGTTATTCGACGGGAAGATCATTGCCGAGGGCACTCCGGATGAATTGTGCTCTTCGGAGAATACCGTGATTGCCCGCTATATGAACGGAAACAGTGAGCGATAACGAGGGCTTTTTTACGTAAGAATTCATGTCAACCTCAAAGAAGGAGGGGACAGAGCTCCATGGAAGACAATACCTATACGGAAGTACGGGTCGGTTTCTTCATCCTGCTTGGTATCTTTATTATTACAATCATCACCCTATTCGTCGGTGATCGCTCCCTGACCCACAAGACCGGCTACACCCTGTACGCAGAGTTTGATAATGTGTCGGGTCTGGACCTGAACGGGCCGGTAACGGTGGCGGGCGTCGATATCGGGCATGTTACCGATATCGAACTTGCCGGAGAACGGGCGCGGGTGAAGATGACGATACGCAAAGAAGTGCCCATCTATCGGGACGGTACGGCCGAGATGAGAACATACGGCGCCCTGGGAGATATGTACGTGATGATCACCCCGGGAGATCCCGTGACCGGCGAGCTTGCCGACGGGGATACCATCACCAACACGATCTCTCCGGTCGATCTCAGCGAGGTACTCAGAAATGTGGAGTATATCGCAGATGAAATCTCCGGCGTGGCCGAAAACATCAATGCGGTCTTCGGCACCGAGGAAGCCAAGGAGGACATGCGGGCGACCATCAGCAACATCCGTGAGGCATCCGAGAACATCAGGATCATGACGGCGAAGGTGAATGCAGGAGAGGGAACCCTGGGAAAATTGATGACCGATGAATCCCTCTACTACGACGTCAAGGACTCCACCAGGGCCCTGAAGGATGTGGCGGACAAGGTGGAGGAGGGAGAGGGAACCATCGGACGGCTGGTCCAGGACGACTCCCTCTACACCGAGGCGGAAAACGCCATGAGGGAACTCAGGAAATCCGCGGAAGGAATCCAGGAGCAGACGCCCATCTCCGTCATGGCAACGATCTTCGGCCTGATCTTCTGATATGATACATCCTCTTCGACATGGTGTCTGCCGGGCGGTTTTGTGCGTCCTGATGCCCGTCCTGATGTTCGGCACCGTCTCCTGCGCCACGGCAGGCACAGACAGGATAAACGCCTGGCCGCTGTTCTACTACAGCCAGGACGAGGCCCGACAGACAGTGACGGTGTCGGTGCTGACGCCGCTGATATACTTTCACCGTACCGAAGAAACCCGTGAGATCGCCCTCCGCCCGGTCTTTTCCTACTTCAGAGATGACACCGAAGACGTGACCGTCCTGGATATGGTCTACCCGATCGGGAAATACAAACAGCGGGGTCTGGACCGGGAATTCATGCTCTTTCCGATCATCAAGGACGAAACCCACGAAGTCCTTGACGACAAGCTCCGTACCAATCACGATTACTTTCCCCTCTACTGGGGGACCTCCGAGGACAATGAGCCATACGGGGGATTATTCCCCGTTTACGGAACGCTGAAAAAAAGGTTCGGCAAGGACGAGGCGATGTTCCTGTTCTGGCCGGTTTACTCGATGAGCACGGAAGAGGGATTTCGCTCCGATACATTTCTGTGGCCGATCGTTCGTGTGGTGACCGGCGAGGGGGGCTGGGGATTTCGGGTCCTGCCGCTGTTCGGTCACGAGGAGATCACCGGCAGAGAATACAAAACCACCGCCCTCTTCCCCTTCATCACGGTCAGGGGGCAATATCTGGAAACCGAGGCGCCCCTCACCGATGTGCTGGTGCTGCCGCTCTTCGCCTACCAACAATCGCCCTATTCCGAAACGATCTCCATCGTCTGGCCGTTCTCCCTGGTATCCTACGCGTATGACGAGCGGGTCAACTACCGGAAATATTCCTTCCTGTGGCCGTTTGTTACTTTTTCGACGTCGGACATCTCCAGCACCACGGAGATCGCCCCGATCTATCGCCGCTCGGAAACCATCGAGGGAGAAGACATCACCACCAGCATGTACCTGTTCTACCCGGTCTACAAGGAATATCACTTCGCATCCGAAACCAAGCGGGAGGACACCTATCGATTTTTCCTGATCGATAAGTTTCAGACCATCACCTACACCAACGGAACCAGGGCGCGCTGGGATTACCTGTTCCCGGTCTACAACCGGAGGCTGTATGAATCCGGCGTCGAACAGACGACGATTCTCTACCCTCTGCCGTTGTATGACGACGGTTTTAAAAGAAACTATCTGCCGCTGTTTGAGGTGTATTCCTCGAACATCGACGACGAGGGGACCCGGGAGATGCGGATACTGCATCATCTGTATATCAAAACAGTCCGGGATAACATCGAGTATATCGACGCCCCATTCTATTACAAGGAACGCTCACTCCCATGAGCCCCTGCATTCTCACCATCCTTCCCGACGACATGACCCTGTCGGTGGAGACCGGCACCCCGCTGGTGGAGGCGCTCAATCGCGCTGGAATTCACCTGACGCTCCCCTGCGGCGGCGAGGGCCGCTGCGGCAAGTGCCTGGTGCGGATATCAACCAACGCCCCGCCGCCGACGGAGAACGATCGCCGGTTCCTTCGGGAGTCGGTCCTGACCGAGGGACTCCGGCTGGCCTGCAGCGTTCTGGTTACGGACAGCATGGAGGTCCACGTTCCCCCGGCGCTCAGAATAAACGAGGCGGCGGGAAGCTGGGACGACGTCAGGATATCCACGGATCACTCGGAAAGTGAGGAGCGCCTGGGTCTTGCGGTGGATTTGGGAACCACCAGCATCGCCGCGGCCCTGGTCTCTCTGAACTCGGGCCGCATATACGCCCAATCCTCCACCCTCAATCCCCAGGCGCCCTACGGCGCCGATGTCATCTCCCGTATCAACGCCGTATCGAAAAACCCTGATAGCCTCAATACGCTCACACGGCTTGCGGGGGGCGCGATAAACGAACTCGCAGAGCGGATGGTCAAGCGCCTGGGAACGACTCCGGATCGCATCACGCGCATCACGGTGGCGGGAAATCCGACGATGGAGCACCTCTTTTTCGGTATCGACCCCACATCCATCGCCCTCGCCCCCTTCTCCCCGGCCTTTACCGACGCCCAGGTGAAGAAGGCGGGCGACCTGGGCCTGAAAACGGACCCGGACGCCGATGTGTACCTGTTCCCGGTAATCTCCGGCTACGTGGGCGGAGACACCCTGGCCTTCATCCATTCGGCGCGCATGCACAAAGACAGCCAGGTCATGCTGGGCATCGATATCGGCACCAACGGCGAGATCGTCCTGAGCGCCGGTGGACGGATACTGGCATGCTCCGCGGCCGCCGGGCCCGCCTTTGAGGGGGCCCAGATCACGCACGGGATGCGGGCGGACCTGGGCGCCATTGAGGGGGTCGTCATATCCGATACCGATGTCACCGTCACCGTCAAGGGAGACGTCCCGCCCAGGGGGATATGCGGCTCCGGCCTGTTCGACGCCGTGTCCGAGATGCTCCGGGCGCGGGTCCTGACCGAAGCGGGAAGGATCACGTCCCCGGGCGCCAAAAACCCCCTGGCCGAGCGCATCAGAAAGGACGAAAACGGCACCGAGTTCGTCCTCTCTTCCGCCAACCACAACGACAGCCGGATAGGCGGCATCTTGGGCATCACCCAGAAGGATATCCGACAGGTGCAGCTCGCCAAGGGGGCGATTCAAACCGGGGCAGAGATACTCCTCATGGAGGCCTCCCTCGCCTGGGAGGATGTGGACAGGGTACTCATCGCCGGGGCCTTCGGCAACTACCTCAAGCCCGAAAGCATCGTGGGCGTGGGGATCATCCCTCCGGGGCTCATTGGGTCTATCCATTTCGTGGGTGACGCGGCCCTCACGGGCGCCGCTTCCGTGGTGGCCGATGAGAGCGCCCGGGAGGAGATCGAAGCCCTGGCGGAACGTATCGAATACATCGAGCTGTCTTCGGATTCCAGATTCAACGAGCGCTTTATCAAGCGCCTTTCGTTTTCCTATACATAGCCTTACGGTTATGTATAGACAAGCCCAATCAGAGCCGTAAGGCTGTGATTGGACAGGCCCAGTCATGGCCGTGAGGCTGTGAATGGACAGGCTTGATCGGGTGGGCGGAACCGGTAGTGTCTCATCTATGCCGGACAAACCCTACCATACCACGGTTCCCGTAGAACGCGCCGGACGAATGAAAGCCCCGGCCGAACAGAGAAGGCTCGGGAGAATACCATATGGACGACAACGGACGCCGCAACAACAACAGCACGGGCGGTGACGACCGCATCGATACCATCCTCCAGGAGATGAAGCTTCTCAGGAGCGAGGTCTCTTCTCTGAAAGAGAGGCTCTCCCGCCTGGAAGAGACGGAACAGGAACGCCCTGAGCGGACGGACGACATCACCGCCGCGGACCGGGCGAAAAAGCCGGCCGCCGCCGTCCCCGCACGGAAAGAGGAAAAACCGAAAAAACCCGGCCCGGTAAAACGGGTAAAATCGGAGGGGGAGTCTCTGGAAACGCGCATCGGCGGCCGGTGGCTCAATAGGATCGGCATCGTTGCGGTGGTCATCGGTGTGGCTTTTTTCATCAAGTACGCCTTCGACAACAACTGGATCGGCCCCACCGGGAGGATCGTCCTGGGAATACTCTCCGGCCTTGGACTCGTCGGCTGGGGTCAATATCTCTACCGTACATATCGAATCTACGCCCAGGGGCTCATCGGCGGGGGCATCGCCATATTATATGTCTCGATCTTCGCCGCCCATGATTTCTACGCCCTCATCCCCTATGGGGCGGCCCTGGTCGCCGTGGCATTCATCACCGCGGCGGCGGTGATCCTCTCCGCCGTTGGCGACGACATCGCTCTTTTCATCATCGTCCTCGTCGGTGGATTCGCGACACCGCTTCTCCTCGGATTTGCAGACGACCACCAGGTGTCGCTGTTGACCTTTGTGACCGTCCTGAACCTGGGGGTCCTTGCGGCGGCCTATCAGAAAAACTGGAAGATCATCAACTTCCTGGCGTTTTTCGCCACCCTCATCATCTTCGGCCTGTGGGCGGATAAATATTACATCCATGAATCCCATCTCGTCCCCACCCAGGTGTTTCTCACCATCTTCCTCGTCATCTTTGCGGCGCTCTCATTTTCCTACAACATCACCCATCGGAAAAAGACGAGCGTGTGGGATCTCCTGCTGATATTCGCAACGGCCTTTTCGTTTTTCAGCGCCTCATACGCCAACCTGACCCCTGAATACGAATCCCTCATGGGCGTCTTCGCCGGGGGCATGGCGGCAATCTACTTCGGTCTGGGATACCTGACCCACAGGCGAAACGCCGGGGACTCTCTGTTGATCCTCGGTTTCTACTCGGTGGCACTGGCCTTCGTCATGGTGATGATACCTATCGAGCTCGACGGCGCGTGGATTACCGTGGGCTGGGCCACCCAGGCCGCGGCCCTGGTCTGGATCGGGCTGGCGGTACAGAGCCGGGCGGTGGGGATCGGCGGGCTGGCGCTCTTTCTGGTGGTGCTGGGGAGATTGTTCATCCTCGATTTCGACGTGGATATCACAGCCGAAACCTTTCGCATCATTCTCAATGAACGATTCCTGACGGCCCTGTATGTGGCCGCCGCCCTGGGCTTCGGTGTGTATATGACACAGCGCGCCCTGAAAAAAGACCCGGGCGATACGTTCCGAAAGGTCTCTGCAACAATGTTCTTCATCGCCGCGCATTTTGTGATGATCGCGGCGCTCTCGGCGGAAGCATATGACTATTTTGAGATGAAACGCGCAGCCGTGCCGGTGGTCCAGGGAGACATATATAAATTCGCCGACGCGGTTCTCTACGCCCAGCGCCTGTCGCTCTCGGGGATATGGATGGTCTATTCGGCTGTGCTTATCGTCTTCGGCATCGCAGCAAAAAACCGCACCGCCCGGATATTCGCCATCTCCCTCTTTGCCGTAACCATCATCAAGGTGTTTTTCTTCGACCTCTCCCGGCTCGAGCGGTTCTACCGCATCGTGTCGTTCATCGGCCTGGGCGTCATCCTCCTGGCCGTTTCGTACCTGTATACCCGATTCAAGGACTCCATCATCGACCTTGTCATCGGGGATGAGCAAAAACCTGTCCAGAATACGCTTCGGGAAGATAATGAAGACCTGTAATCGTGAACGAATTGTTACACCGAGCCGCGCCTCCCGTCCCACCCTTCAGGCACTTGCGGTGACGGTAGCCGCTGCAATGGCTGTGGTGTTTCTCATCGGCGCAGCTTCCACGGCGGCCCTCGCCCTCGACTCTTCCCGCTACCGGTGGCAGTCCCCCATCGCGGGAAAAACCGGAGACCTGTCCGACAGTAACTGCGGAAAAGCCGGTGGATACGTGACGTTCAACGTGACGCCGGAGATATACGATCGATCTCTTTCGGATCTCTCCGACATCAGGATCGTCACCGATGACGGGCGTGAAATCCCCTTCGTCATCTGGACCGAACGTGCCGAGAAAACATCACATCGCATCGTCTCGGATATCATCAATACCGCTTACGTTCCCCAGAGCCACACAACCTTCACCATCGACCTGGGGGATGAATACGTCAGAACAAATGCCGTCACCGTCACAACATCGTCCGTCGATTTCGTTCGCAGAGTCACCGTGGAGGGATCTCCGGACAATCGGCATTTCGCCGTCCTCACCAACGACATACAAATTTTCGACTTCACCACCGATCACGGCGTCGCCGACACCACGGTATCCTATCCCACCACCGACTATCGCTACATCCGGGTAACGCTGTGGGACAACGGGGACACGCCGCTTTCGGATGTGGGCGGATCCGTTTCCATCCGGGAGAGTGTCAAGGGAGAACGCGTCCCCCTGAACATACGAAAAATCGAGACGACCACTGATGATACAACCACCCACATCCTCGTCGATCTCGGGTACAGGCACATTCCCTCGAACGCGGTGGAGTTCGAAGCCGGTGACGCAACCTTCTCCCGGGAAGTTACAATCCGCGCCTCGAACGATCCGCCCGCCCGGGACACGTTCTCGGATGACGACTCATTTCGAGTTGTCTCAAGCGGTGTCATCCATCGAATAACCACAGAATCTTTCAAAACCGAGCGGCTTACCCTGGAATATCCCGAAACAAAGGAACGCTACCTGGAGTTTATCATACACGACCGGGACGACGCGCCCCTCGATATGACGGTATCGAATATCACGGGCGTCCCCCGGCATGTGACATTCGCAGTGAAAGAAGGGGAGAGTTATTTCCTCCTGACCGGCAACGTCCGGGCCCACACACCGTCCTATGATTTACGCACAACCTTTCCATTTTTGGACAAGTCGACGTTTTCCCCCTGCGAGGCGGGCGCGCTCAGGGAAAATCCGTACTACGTTCCGAGCCGGGAGATACCGTACTCGGAACGCTACCGGATGTTGATATGGGTCGCCCTGGGTCTCGCGGCCCTGGTCCTGGGGATTGTCGTCATCCGCGCCATGCGGCGGACGGTTAGATCTAAATAGCGGGTCTTTTCATGGACTCTTAAAGAGAGGGGGAGCCGCGTGATTTTCAGGATATTGAATTCTTGATTTTCACACCAATTCCTGTTATAAAAGCGGTTCCGCCTGCAAAGATAAGTCGAAAGTGGACCGCCCGTTCGGCATGAGCCGGGAATCATTCCCACTTTTTACCGCAGTGATTGCCTCGGCTATTGCCGCAGCGATTACCGGGCAGGCCGGAGAGATTGGACCGGCGGCGAGTAGATCCACATCGCTGCGACATATGTGATACGAAGACCATCAGCTTTGCCGCTGCAAGTGCCGGAAAAGCATAACAGGCGGCGCGAACAACGATTGAGGAGTGAAGGTACATGGCTCTCATCAAAACAGCACTGATCAGCGTCTCTGACAAAACCGGAATAGTCTCGTTTTCCCAGGAGCTTTCCGCCATGGGCGTTTCGATTATATCAACCGGCGGTACCGCGAAACTGCTTTCTGATAACGGCATCTCCGTCACCGATATATCCGACTACACCGGATTCCCGGAGATGATGGACGGCCGCCTCAAGACCCTGCATCCGAAGGTACACGGAGGACTGCTGGCCGTCCGAGACAATACCGCCCATATGGAAAAGGCATCCGAGCATCAGATGACCCTCATCGACATGGTGGTGGTCAACCTCTACCCCTTCGAGGAGACGGTGGAGAAAAAAGACGTGACCCTGGCGGACGCGATTGAAAACATCGATATCGGCGGACCCACAATGCTCAGGGCCGCGGCAAAAAACAACCGCTTTGTCACGGTCATCGTCGATCCCGCCGATTACGATCGCGTTCTCGGTGAAATGAAGGATAACAAGGGGGAGGTTTCAGAGTCAACGAACTTTGAGCTTGCCAAAAAAACCTTTACCCGCACCGCGGCTTACGACGGGGCGATTTCCAATTTTCTGACGTCCCTCGACGAGAATAACAAGCGCATCCGCTTCCCCAAAAGCATCACCTTCCAGTTTCAGAAGGTTCAGTCTCTGCGCTATGGGGAGAATCCCCACCAGCAGGCGGCCTTCTACGCGGAGCATGAAAAATACCCCGCGACCCTCACCTCCGCCAAGGTGCTCCAGGGCAAGGAGCTCTCCTACAACAACATCATGGACACGGATGCGGCAATGGACGTGGTCAGGAATATCGAAAAGCCCGCGGTGGCGATCATCAAGCACGCCAATCCCTGCGGGATGGCCATCGGCGGGGAAAGCCTGGCCCAGACATACAAAAACGCCCGGGAGACCGACCCGATCTCCGCGTTCGGCGGCATCGTCGCCCTGAATCGACCGGTGGACCAGGAGACCGCGGAAGCCCTGGCCGAGACGTTTCTCGAGGTGGTTGTTGCCCCCGGTTTCTCGGACGAGGCAAAGGATATCCTTGCAGACAAGAAAAACCTGAGGCTCCTGGTGGTGCCGACGGGACCGGCGGGAGACGAGGACGGTTTCAACTTAAGAAGGGTCCACGGCGGGCTCCTGGTGCAGGACTGGGATACCGCGTCAATCGACGTCAGAAAGGCGAAGGTGGTCACCAAGCGGGCGCCCACGGAGGAAGAGTGGAACGCCCTGGAGCTGGCGTGGCGGGCGGTCAAGCATGTGAAGTCGAACGCCATCGTATTCGCCAACGAGCACCAGCTTGTGGGTGTGGGCGCGGGCCAGATGAGCCGGGTCGATTCGGTGAACATCGCAAAAATGAAGGCGCAGCTTACCACCGAGGGCGCCGTCATGGGGTCAGACGCCTTTTTCCCCCATCCGGACGGCATAGAGGCCGCGGCCCGGGCCGGAATCACGGCGGTTATTCAGCCCGGCGGAAGCATCAGGGACGACGATGCGATCAAAGAGGCGGACAAACACAACATGGCTATGGTACTGACCGAACAGCGACATTTTCGTCATTGACAAAGCCGATATTCGATAGATGACGAGGTAAACCATGAAGGTACTGATCATTGGCGGAGGCGGCCGGGAACACGCCCTGGCCTGGAAGCTCTCCCAGGAACAGCGGATCTCAAAGATATTCACCGCTCCGGGAAACGGCGGCACATCAAAGATCGGAACGAACGTCCCAAGCAAGGTCGATGACATCGACTACCTGGCGGATATCGCCGTCCGGGAGGAAATCGACCTGACCATCGTCGGCCCCGAGGAACCGCTCACCAAGGGCATCGTCGATACGTTTACGAAACGGGGTTTGAGGATATTCGGCCCGAATAGATCTGCCGCCCGAATCGAGGGAAGCAAGTCCTTCAGCAAGAACCTCATGAAAAAGTACAACATCCCCACCGCCGAATTCGACGTATTCGACTCTCCCGAAGACGCCCGTAACTACATCATCAATTTCGGCCGTCCCATGGTCATCAAGGCCGACGGCCTGGCGGCGGGCAAGGGTGTTCTGCCGTGTCATACGCTTCAGGACGCCGTCGACGCCGTGGATCGCATCATGGTCAAGAAGGAATTCGGCGCCGCGGGCAACCGGTTGGTGGTGGAGGAGTTGCTGAAGGGAGAGGAGGCCTCGTTTCTGGCGTTCAGCGACGGCGAAACGGTCCTGCCGCTTGCCACCTCCCAGGATCACAAGCCGGTATACAACAACGACAACGGCCCCAACACCGGGGGCATGGGCGCATATTCCCCCGCGCCGGTGATCACAGACGAGCTTTTCGAGCGGACCATGCGGGAGATCATGATCCCCACGGTTCGGGCCATGAAGGCGGAGGGGCATCCGTATGTCGGCATACTCTACGCGGGATTGATGATCTCCAAGGGGGAGCCGAAGGTGCTGGAGTTTAACGCCCGCTTCGGCGATCCCGAGGCCCAGCCGCTTTTGATGCGCCTGAAAAGCGACCTGAGCCCGATCATTGACGCCGCCATCGATGGAAAGCTCGCAGGCCACACTCTCGACTGGGATCCCCGTCCTGCGGTCTGCGTGGTGATGGCAAGCGGCGGTTACCCGGGCAAGTACCAAATCGGGCGACAGATTTTCGGCGTAAACAGGGCCGAGTCATTAGACGACGTGGTCGTCTTTCATGCGGGCACCACCATGGTGGGGAAATTCCTCAACAGCGCCGGCGGCCGGGTGCTGGGCGTGACGGCCCTGGGAGAAGACCTGAAGGGCGCGATAGACCTCGCCTATGAGGCGGTTGATCTCATCGACTTTCACGAGGCGCACTACAGAACCGACATCGGCGCGAAAGGATTGAAGTATGGCTCATGAACAGGTCCTGATCGTCATGGGGAGCGCATCCGATCTCCCGGTGATGCAGGAGGCGAAGAAAACCCTGGATGAGCTCAATATCTCCGCTCAGATGCGTATCGCCTCGGCCCATCGAACCCCCGATGCCACCGATGAGTTGGCGAAAGCCGCAAGAGATCGGGGGACACAAGTCATCATCGCCGGCGCAGGGTACGCCGCCCACCTGGCGGGGGTCATCGCCTCAAAGACCACCCTCCCGGTCATCGGCGTGCCCCTGGCCTCTTCGGATCTTGTGGGCGTCGACTCGCTCCTCTCCACGGTACAGATGCCGCCCGGAATCCCGGTGGCCACCGTGGGCATCGGAAAGGCCGGCGCGAAGAACGCGGCGATCCTGGCGGCGCAGATCATCGCCGTCACCGACGAGAGCGTACAGAAGGCCTTGGAGGCCCGGCGGGCCGAAACCAGAGACTCCATTCTCCAGGCGGACAAAAAACTCCGTGAGACCGAATAGTCCACGGGTTGACATGCGCCTGGTTTGAAGTAAAGGAATAATTGTGGCTCCTTCACGGACGAAAAAATCGGGGGTGACGACGCTGACGATAGGTATCGTAATAGCTGCGGCGATTGCTTTCGGCTGGGCCCTGACTCTGGCCCAGGGAGACGCCGGCTCAGGCTCCGCCCTCATCACCCTGGATGAATATGACAGGGGCACAGGCCCTGTGACCTTCATCCACGAAGAACACGGCGCCACCGGGACATCCCCGCCGTCGTGCAGGATGTGTCATCACACATCAAACCTGGGTGAGACTCCCCCCGCCTGCGGTGAGTGCCACGTCTCGCACCCGAATGACGATACCCCTTCGACCCTGGCCGCCTTCCACCTGTCGTGCGTCGGGTGTCACGTCCGGGAGATCAAAGAAGGAAACAGCTCGGTGGAGATCACCTGCACCTCCTGTCACCGATCGGATTGATATTTTTTCCAGGAAAACGACCATGTCTTCAATCATCAAGGAATCTCTGGCATATCTGCGCTCCGTTAGGTTCACCGTCGTAGTGCTGATCCTCATCGCCGTCGTGAGTGCCGCGGGAACTCTGGTGGGTCAAAATCAGTCCCCGGAGTATTACGTCTCCCGGTTCGGCCACCGGGGATATCATATCCTCACGTCTCTCTCCATAACCGACATATACCACAGTGTCACCTTCAACGCCCTTCTGCTCCTGCTGATAATAAACATCATCCTCTGCACCGTCGCCTTCGCCCCCAGGCGACTGCGGGCGGCCCTCTCCCGCACCGAGCCCCGATACGCCCCGACAGTGAGCGAAACGTTCTCCTCCGAAAAGGATGTCGGGGCCATCACAAAAACCATACGGCGGGAGATGTCCCGACCGTCCCGCAGGCTCGCGGAATCATCGGAGGGCGACACCATAACCGTCTCCGTCTTCCCTCGCCCGATGTTCTCCCTGGGGGCGGTCATCGTGCACGTGAGCATCCTGTTGATTCTCCTGGGGGGACTCCTGTCGTTTTTGTTCGGCTTTTCCGGCGATATGGCCCTTCGGGAGGGATCCGCCACGGACGTTATCGTGTTCAAAAACACCGCCTACAGCCTCGATTTCTCGATCAGGCTCAATGAATTCATCCTCGAACAGTATGAAGACGGCACTCCGAAGGAGTATATCAGCAACATTACATTCATAACGGACACGGAAACCGAAGACGCCTCCATCATGGTGAACCATCCCGCCGAATTCAACGGGGTGCGGTTCTACCAGATCAGCTTATGGATGGACCTCGAGCGGGCGATAATGGAGATCACATCGACAGACGGCACAACGCTCTATTCCGGGGACATGTTCCCTCTCATCCCGGTATCGCTGTCCGAACGAGACCTGTTGGTGATGATCGTCGATTATTCCCCGGACCTTGCGGGCACGGGACCCGCCGTGCACCTGTTCGTTCAAACCAGCGGCGGAGAATACGGCCTCTGGGTCTCTCTGGTCGAGGGGGCCGTGGAGATACCGGGGTCGGACGGCCTCTACATCACGCTTACGGACTACTTCCAGGTCCCCTATTCCGGGATATCCGCGGTCAGGCAGCCGGGGCTCCCCTTCATCTGGATCGGTTTCATTCTGATCTGTATCGGCTTTCTCTTTCCATTAATGGGCACGGGCCCGCGTTTTAAGGCGGTCATCGAAAAGAGTGGCGAGGGATCCTCGTCTCTGACCGTTTCCGGCGCCCCGGGACGTATCAGTATCGGCTTCGATGACGCCTTTCACACCCTCGTTCACCGCATCAAGGATACGCTATGCTGAGCTCGGAAATACTCACGTATGTGACGTTCGTGTACGGACTTTCGTTTCTTCTGTTCATGCTCTTTCACCTGACAAAGCGAAAGGGTTTCGTTACGGCCGGGGATATCGCCGCCGGACTGGGGGCGATCGCCCATCTCACAGCCCTTATCATCCGCTGGATCGAATCGTACCGGATTCTCGAGAACGGTCACGTACCCCTGACCAATCTCTACGAATCCCTCATCGTCTTCTCCCTGTTTCTGACCCTGACCTATCTGATCTTTCGCCTGAAGACGAGATATTCGTTTCTGGGCACGTTCATGATGCCCCTGCCGCTTCTGGCCCTGGCCTATGCGTCCCTGATGCCGGATGTGGAGCGGAGCATTCGCCCGCTGATTCCGGCGCTCCAGAGCAACTGGCTGACGGTTCACGTACTGACGTGCTTCTTCTCCTACGCCGCCTTCGCCTTCTCCTTCGTGGTGGCGATCCTTTACCTGTGGCGAAAAAACAGGGAGGAGAGCATCCTCCCTCCTGAGAAGACCCTGGACGAGCTGATTTACCGGGGAATCCTCGTGGGGATGCCGCTTCTGACCATCGGCATCATCACCGGATCCGCATGGGCGCACTACGCGTGGGGGTCGTATTGGTCATGGGATCCGAAGGAGACCTGGTCCCTGGTGACCTGGATCGTGTACGCCCTGTTTCTCCATGCGCGGCTGATGGCCGGATGGCAGGGAAGGCGCACCGCACTCCTTTCGATCATCGGCTTTCTCGCGGTGTTGTTTACCTTCTTCGGCGTCAACTTCGTCCTGGCAGGTCTTCACTCATATCTATAGGGGGAACTCTCATGATACGAGACCTTATCAGTTCAGGAACCCTCGCCGTCGCCCATCGGGGGGATCCGCTGGTCAAGCCCCAGAACACCGAATCCGCCTTTCGATCGGCGCTGGCGTACGACATCGACATGATAGAGACTGATATCAACCAGACCAAGGACGGCGTCCCGGTGATCATTCACGACCAATCGGTGGATCACCTGAGCGACGGAACGGGCCTGGTTGCGGATATGACCCTCGCACAGATCAAGAAGCTCGATTTCGGCTCGTGGATGAGCGAAGCGTTTGCCGGCGAGCGGATCATGACCCTCGACGAGCTTCTCGAACTGATCGGAAACACCGATGTGGCCCTGAACCTTGAAATCAAGAGCGGCCCGATCGTTTACCCGAAAATCGCCGAGAATGCGCTTTCCCGCATACACGATCACGCCATGAGCAACCGGGTCATCATCAGCTCGTTCGACCACCGCCTCGTCAAAACAATCAAGTCCATCGACCCGAAGGTAATGACCGCCATCCTCTACCACGCAGGACTCATCGACCATATCGCCCCCGCCAAAAACGCCCTTGCTGACGGTATCCACCCGGAGCACGGCACCGTCACCGGGGAGCTGATCGATGCCGCAAAAGATGCGGGGCTCTTCGTCAACACCTGGACCGTGGACGATGCCGGGCGTATGCGGGAGCTTCGCGACATGGGAGTATCGGGGATCATCTCGAACCTCCCGGCCCTCCTCGTCGACACCCTGAAACGATAGATCCGCGTTTAATCCCACACATGCGGAACGCCCCGGCGGTATCCCACCGGGGCGTTTCAATGCCACACGGACGACAATCAATCGCCGTCCGTTTTTTCCAGGAGATTACTCCTCAAACAGTATACAGATCACATCATAAATACTTGTATTTACTGGTGCTTTCTAAACTAAATAAAGCTCTTCCAGAACTGAACCAAATTATCTAAAAAATGTTACGTGAAAAAGTTACGATCTTCCTCAAACTCTCGGACTAATTTACTGATTAATCCAGTATTTTTCTGATATCCTCAAGAAGTTCGGATACCAGAAATGGTTTTGGACGAAAACCGGCAGCTCCATCATCAAGCAGCTTTACTCGCAACTTTGGGTTCACATATCCGCTTACAAAGAGAACTTTTACGTTACCATTAATCTTCTTAAGTTCTTGAAATACTTCCTCTCCGTTTATGTCCGGCATTTTAATATCAAGAATCACCAATTTAATCCGTTCTTGATGCTCTTTAAAAGCCTCGATGCCCGTTCGTCCTGAATTGGAGGTAATAAGCTTATAGCCGGCATCTTCAAGAGCATCCTTCATGGTGGATAACACAATACTTTCATCGTCGATAACAAGTATGGTTTCCGTGCCGCCTTTCAGAAAAACACTTCTCTTTTTTCTGATTTTTTCTTTCTTTTGGGATGCCGGTAGATACACAGCAATTTCTGTACCCACCTCAGGTGTGGTTTCTATATGTATTAAACCTCCATGGCCCTCAACAATACCGTATACAACACTCATCCCGAGTCCCGTTCCACCACTGTTCTCCTTAGTCGTGAAATAGGGCTCAAAAATCCTTCTCTGGGTATCATCGTCCATGCCGATACCGGTATCTGTGATTCTCAGGCAGATAGCTTGTCCCATTATCTTGCATAATCGGCCCTGTTTTATATTTTCAGGTATATTCTCCATTGAAGTCTCTATCTTCAATACACCGCCCCGCGGCATTGCCTGTTGGGCATTCATTGCAAGATTCATGACAACCTGGTTCAACTGTGATTCATCGCCCTCTACGGTCTTGAGATCTTCGGCGGTCGTTATCTTGATTCGAATATTTTTTTCAAATGTTTTTGATATGAGCTCGTATACTTCTCTAACAACTCGATTGAGATCTATCGGTTTGACCTGCTTTTCTTGATGTCGCGTATAGGTTAACAGTTGAGTTGTTAGATCGGAAGCCCTAAGTGCTGATGACTCGATATTGTTTAGTCCCTTGAATAAAGGATCAGTCTCGTCCACCTTTGTTTTCAGGTAGGAGGCATATCCAAGAATAGCCACCAAGAGATTATTAAAATCGTGGGCGACACCCCCGGCCAGCGTGGCGACGGTTTCCATTCTCTGTACTTGGTGCAGCTGTTTTTCTATTCTCTTGTATTCGGTCAGGTCCGTGATGGAAACGAGAACTCTTGAATAGGTATCTTCGTGCCCGGGAGCAGTTGTCCATCGAATGGCAATATCCATGATGTCGCCATCCAGTGTCATATTTACCGTTTCACCATCAAAAAAGGTCTTGCCCTCCGCAATGGCTAACAACTCCTCCCTCGCAAAAGCATACGCATCCTCGTGAAAGACATTATGGAGCCCTCTGAAAAACTCCTTTTTGTCTTTTGCCTTGTACATCCTGACGGTCGTATTATTAATATTCAATACCCTTACCATCTCAAAGCATGAATTCACTTCTTCAGGATGTTCTTCAAAATGTTCTCGAAAATTAGATATTCCAGATGCCCTGAGGTTATCAATATGCTTTTTTACTTCTGAGAAGTCCTCAACCCAGAGGGATATTGGGGATTCCTCAAAAAGTGTCAGATACTCCATCTGCGATTTGATGAGGGCCTGCTCAGCGTTTTTCCGCTCGCTTATGTCTCTGACAACCGCCAGTATACGATCTACACCGCCGATGGAACCCTTTTTGAGATTCACCTCGACCCATAATAATTCACCTTTTTTTGTTTTTGCGCGCCATTCAAAAAGCTGTGGCCCTTCGGTATCAGCTCTATGAATCCATTCAAGAGATTCTTTGCTCGTGTATGGCGGAGTCCCGGCACTGATGTCTTCCACCGTGAGTGCCAGGGCTTCTTTGTAAGAGTATCCAAAAATCTCACACATCGCAGGATTGACGTCGAAAATTTCGCCGGTATTCGCATCGTGCACAAAAATGGCTTCGTTTGTAGCATTAAAGATTTCACGGTAATTTCTTTCAGAAGCAATCAACTCTTCTTCTGATTTCTTCTTTTCAGTTATATCTTCAGAAAACCAGATAATTTGTGCCACTTCTTTGTTTTCGTTTTTCTGTGGTATGTAATGGAGCCTGATCCAGCACAAATCACCATCGGGTCGGTATATACGATATTCAACATCAAAACTGACGGAATATCTTTCGATGAATAGCTTTACAACTCGATCCTGGTCCTCCTTGTGGATCATGTCAAACCACTTCTGCGGATTTTCATATTGGTATTCAACTGAGTACCCGTAGATCCGTTCATATGCGGGATTTAGATATATGATTTTTTGAGACTCCAGGGAGTATAAACCGAGCGCCAGGGGCAGGGATTCGGCCAGTGTCTTGAAATTTTGCTCGCTCTCACGTAATTGATGCTCTACCGTTTTTTGTTCCGACACATTCCGAGCTACGGCGATGATCATCTGTTCATCTGTCATTGGCAACGAGTTCCAAGACAGCCAACGATAACTCCCGTCTCTGCATTGATATCTGTTTTCGAAGGTAAATACTAATTGTCCGTCCTGGAGCGAATCCGCGGCGGATATTGTGCTTGCCCGGTCATCGGGGTGTACAAATTCAATAAATGGTTTGCTCATCAATTCCTTCTCAGACCATCCGAGAACAAGGGCCCAGGTCGGGTTCAGGAGCTTAAAGTATCCATCGAATCCTGCAATACAAAGGAAATCAAGTGAAAGGTTAAAGAGAAGATTCTTTCCCTTATTAAGGTCGGAATTATCGGTAATATCATCTGCTATACAAAAAACGCCACTGATATCTCCCGCATGATTTTTCATTAAAGAGTTTTTCCATAAAAGAAGCCGCTTATCTTCATCCTTCCTGACCACATAATTTTCTACTCTTTCTGGAAGCTCTATCTTACCCGAAAGTACATCAAAAAATGCCTGCCTTATAATCTTGCCCTCAGTTTCCGGAAGACAGGTCAGAAACCAGTCTTTTCCGAGGATTTCATTCCTGTTCCTCTGTAATATCTCTTCCCCTTTTCGGTTGATGAACGCTGTCTTTCCTTTATCGTCGATTATAAGTATGAGAGCATTCGCAGCGTCGAGGGCAGACTGAATATCCTTACTCGAGATGGAATCTGGATATGATGTCATTTGCATTAATATTCTCTATACTTGAGATAAGAAAAGGCGCAAGCACACTTTTTTTCTACATTATTATACCCCTTAATAGCATAGATACAGAATTTTTAGTGAAATTCTTTCTAAATTTGTCATATTTACACACAGACAATACGGCATAGTCTCTTGATTATAAAGTATGGCTAATTGATTTATTGTTTCATCTTAGTGATGAATTTATCTAAGGGTGTTTGCATATCTACAAAAAACACTGGGGTGTTTAGAATGAAAGCATGCTCGATCAAATGAGGATTCGGTTACGCCTGGTACTCCGAGAACTCGAGTTCCCCAGATATACGGCATTGCATACATTCCAACGGACATTCGCCAGTCGAGCAGTAGCCAAAAGAGTATCTCCTTCAGTTTTAAAAAGAGATCCTCGGACATTCCAGTTTCGAGACGACACAACGATACTACGTGCATGTAATGGGAAAAAGGGTAGACAATGCCGTCCGTTCAATGGAGTTCAAAAGTCCTCTTGTTTCAGGAGAGGAACCGTCCCAAATAATTACCTTTCCAAAACCGAAGAAACAGGTCGAATAGTTGACCTGTTTCCTCAGTTTTGGTTCAGTTTTTGGTTCAGTTCTTAGTCGAATCTATAACCATCTATTATGATTCGTTTTCTGTTTCTTTTTTCAATATCATTCTTCCAGCAGGAAGATGATATCCATATTGACACGATACTCCTCGATCTCATCGTCTTGCACGTGAATACGAAATTCCTTGACCTTCACGCCGACGATGTTGCGAAGCGTCTTGGTGGCCCGCTTCAGCCCCTTTTTTACGGCATCGTCAAAGCTGACGGTGGAGCCGGCGATGACCTCGGAAACTCTCGCCACTCGTTCACTCATACAATACCTCCTTTAAAAGCTCGATAATGACAACATATTTTTGCACGATTGCATCCGTATTCCATAGATAACCCCGCCCGGTACAGATCACGGGCTTCTCACGGCAATTCATTATAAAGGAATGCCGACAACCTTGTAAACAAAGTTTTTTTGCCTTCTCCCTCAGTCCTTTTTCACGTCCATCGTCTTCTCGATAAAATCATGTACGGCCGCCGTCACCTCGTCGCCCTCGTCCCCCAGTGCTCTGTTGACGGTGATGTGGTTCTTTTCCAGCGCGTGGTAGAGCGTCACGTCACCGCCCACATTCGTGAGGCGATCCGCCAGAAGCTCCGCCTGGACACAAGACTCCTCACGATCCCGGACGTATATGATGAGAAACGGGGGCGGCGATTCATCGTCCTCCACGTGAAGCATTGGCGATGCGTCCCGCCAGACTTGGGGTTCGTCGGTGAACGGAGGCAAGAAATGCTTTTCATACAACCTCCCGGCTCCGGAGAGGAGCAGGGGAATATCATAACCCGCACCGTCCAGGAGGATCACCCCCGAAATGATATCCGGGCCCAGTCCCTCGACCGCGAGCCTTCGTTCGTCCAACGTCGCCAGGGCCGCCAGGTGCGCCCCCGCCGAATGGCCCATCAGGAAGAATCGATCCGGATCGCCGCCGTATTCATCGATATTACGATACACCCACGCAACGGCACGGGCCACGTCCTGGATATGCACCGGATGTATCACCTCGGGGGAGAGCCGGTAGTTCACGCTGACGAAGACAAATCCGTTTTCCGTGAAATAGACCGCCTTGTCGCCGACGCGCGTTTTATCCCCGATCTGCCATGAGCCGCCGTGAATGAACACCACCACGGGAGACGGCCCATCCGCTTTCGGTGTGTAGACATCCAGGCTCACCAGATTTTCATCGCACCCGTCGCACCCGCCGTAGACGATATCCGGGTAAAAAATATACTCGGCGCCGGGGGATGCGGTCGCCACGGCCAGAATAAGCACGATGAGCACCGCGCATAGGGGCGGAACGCCGGCTTTCACTTCCCGCACACACATATCACACACCCTTTCTTAAAAAGGAATAAAAGCACCCGTGCGTATCGTGCCATGTCAGGTGTACTCGGCAAGCTCCTCTTCGCTCATACCGAAGTAATGGCCGATCTCGTGCAGCAGCGTCGCCCGAATCTGTTCCACCAGCTCCCGTTCAGTCCGGGCCACACGCTCAATGTTCTCCTGGTACAAGACGATCTCCGACGGCATGACGGGCCCCGCATGAAACGAGCTGACATGACCGAAGGGGAGACCCCGGAACAGCCCCAGGAGGCTTCTGCGATCTTTTAATCCCACCGACGCCAGGTCCTCGCGATTCGGGTACGGTTCCACGGTGATGACCAGGTTATCAAGGCGCCGGGAAAATTCCTCGGGGAGCTCCGAAAGAGCCATGGTGACATATTGCATGAATGGTCTCGACCTCATAATACCGTCTCCTCGCACTCCACCGACCGATAATACGCACCCCAGGAGAGGAGCTTCACCAGATCGAGCTCGTATATATCACCGGTTCCCTCCCGCGGGTGCACCACGATCTCGGTCGTACCCGGCTTCAGCGCCGGGGGGAAAAAACGGAAGAGCGTTATGAAGTATCGATCGGTGTGGGCAAGATGCATCCGCTCCAACTTTTCTTTCATCCGATCCAACTGCGTCTGCGGCATCGGTATGTCGGAATGGGTAAAGAGTGGATCGATTGGGGAAAACCGTACCGACGAAAAACCGTACTCACTCGCCAGCTCCGTGAAGTCGAAAAAGACCTCAGGGACGAAATGAACGTGGTTGTGGGAATTGAGAAATGTGGGCGGAAACCCCAGCCCGAGAAACTCCTCGATTTCCACCCTCGACGCCTCCAGCACCTTTTGAATCAGCCGGGCATCCCCGAGCCGCTCTCCTGCCTTTGGGTGATGCGCCCCCATCCAGAACTCTTCCGTCAACCCGAAGATATCCTCCACATCCACGTGAAGCCCCACCGTCACATCCGTCCACGTCTGTGCGATTTTCACCGCCTCCCGGGACGCCGGACGTTTCAGCATGAGTGATACGTGATCCAGCACCCCCGCATTGACGGCGCGCGCCACCCCCCGGTTTGAGGCATCGGTTATGCCGAAATCATCGGCTACGACGACATAGCGATATGTTTCCCTGCTCATCAAATTATAGTATCCGAGGGGAGTACGGCCTGTCAAGGCGAATGGAAATCCTCCCGGTAAAACGACCGGAAAAATTGCTCTGATGGCTCAACTGTCGCCCGTGACGCTTGCACATACCTGTACGTCTGTGATATAACCGGATAATCGCTCCAACCGGGACGGGAGCCTCTCAATTTGAGGGTGCTCTCGAATCGTATATCGAGGTATTTTTCGTATCGATGCACGGCAAAAGGTGCATTCACACATCCCCGGACGCGAAGGGAACAACCATATGCGAAATGGAGAAATCGTCCTCGCCGCAGATATTCACGGCGCCTACGAAGACCTCGCCCGGGCGCTTCACCCCGACGACACCCTGATCATCGCCGGGGACACTCTCACCTTCATGGACTTTGAAGATTTTTCCAAGGCCATCCTCTCTGCGGCCTTCACACCCGAGGAGCTTGCCGCAGGCATCAAGGAAATGGTCACCGGCAACCTGGATCTGATCCGGGAGGCGTTCAGGGAGATCACCACCCCCGGAGAGGAAAAGTATCAGCGAATGCTCCCCAGGATAACGGCAGAATATGAGGCGCTGGCTGCCATCCTCCCCGAGGAGAACTACATCATCTACGGCAACGACGACTACCCGGCCGTCATGAAAGAGATGCTCGACGGAGCAGGCCGGATTGTGGAGAGCGGGGTCGTCAGGCTTTCAGGTCGAACGATCGGGATGGTTTCGGGCCTCCCTTCGGGCCCTCGCACCATCGGCTTTCCGGGAGAAATCACTCAGGATGAATACAAAAGAAGGATCGAGTCGCTGGGACCGGTGGACGTCATCGTCACCCACGTCCCGCCGGTGGACGATGATCTGACTTTTGACGTGATCCCCAAGCGAAACGAATCATCAAGTACGGCCCTCTTGGAATATATCCTCACCCACCGGCCGTCTTACGCCTTTTTCGGCCACGTGCACAATCCACGGATTCAACAAAAACGGATCGGCGATACCGAGGCGATAAACCTCGGATTCTTCAAGAAGCGAAAAATCGTTACCAGGCTTCATCTTGAAACCATGAGCATCCGGGAAGTGGAGATATGAAGATTCTCATCACCGGCGTCATCGTCGGCTCGACCGGAAGGAAGGCCCTGGCCCGATATCTGGAATACTTGTCTGAGAAAGACGAGAAGCCGGATTTTGTGGTGGCGAACGGCAACTTCGCCGCCGGAGGCATTGGCCTGTCGGAGGACGCCTCCCGGGAGATGTTTGACGCCGGGGTGGATGTGATTACCACCGGTGAGAACGTGTGGGACCAAAAGACCCTTCAGGATATCATCGACACCCAGCCCCGTATCCTCAGGCCCTGCAACCTGCCGGAAAACAGCCCCGGGAAAGGGACCGTGGTGGTGCCCGCGGGACCGGGCGGCGTCCCGGTGGGTGTCATCAACCTCTCCGGCTATTCCTTCATCCAGCGGATACTCCCGGATAACCCGTTTCCGATGATCCGCGGCATTATCGATACCATCAGGAGCGAGGCGCGGATTATCATCGTGGATTTTTTCTCCATCCCCAGCGCGGAGAAGGCGGCTATGCGGCATTTCATCGACGGCGAGGTGACGGCCCTCATCGGCACCGGCACCCTGGTGATGACCGCCGATGAATCCGTCACGAAGCTGGGTACCGCGACGATCACCGACATAGGCCTTGTGGGGGCGTACGATTCGGTGGCCGGATTTGAAATTCAAAAGGAGATCATGCGCTTCACCACCGGTATGAAGGTCTTCTCAAAACCCGCCGTGGGCGCGGCGATCGTCAATGGAGTTATCATCGAGATCGACGAAACCGACGGCGCCGCCCGATCGATCCTCCCCATCAGGCACATGATGCCTCGCGGCTGATCACATAAAAAAATCACACAAAAAACAGCGGGGAGCTCTCACCGCTTCCCCGCTGTTTTTTTTCGTGTATCGATGGGGCCTTATGTCTCTTTCACATTCTTCTCGGAGAGTCGTCTCTGATAGGCCGCCCAGTCTTCGAAATTTTCCCTGATCGCCTCAAACTCCGCCTCGTTGTCGATATCCAAGGCGCCGCCTCCATAGTGGGTTTCCACGGTCTTGAAACGGGTCCCCAGGATGATCCCTATCAACCGCTCGACGTCCGAAAGGTGTATCAGCCGCCGAAACAGGTTTGTCAGTGGATATAATCCCTTCGACGTAAAGGACATGCACATCTGAAACAATGCAAAATAATAAAGGGCCTTATAACTCCCCTTCTCGGTACGGAGTATCTCCACAACCAGTTTGATAATGTCCTTCCACTCCCTCTGGTGGCGATATTCATACATCTTCTCGATGTATATTTTGTTTCTGAGCCTCAGCAGCGCCCCGAAATGCATATTGTTCTGGCGGTAATTCTCCTCTTTGAAATGAAAGTATGCATGCCTGATGCCCTTTCTCTTCTTCCTGCGATCCGGGTAATAGTGGTGGAGGGTTTCGTCGCTGGTAATTCCGGCCTGGTAGTCATATGTGTCCGGCTCGACGCCCTCCAGGAATTCGTCGATCTCATAGGGGGTCAATAGCGGCATGTCACAGGAAAGGGCCAGTACCTTTTTATCCGCAAAGGGCGTGTTGAGATAGCTGTCCGGATCGGTCCCGACGGTATGTCCGGGTATCGTGGAGAGATACCCTTTCAGTGCATTTTCGATCAGGTTGTTCCACTGCTCGAGGATCACCACGTTCCCGCCTCCGGTCAAGGACGAATCACCCGCCAGGGCGCTTTCGAGACGATCCTTCGGTCCGACGATGTAGATATCTCGGATATGGCGGGAATTCTTGAGTGCTTCGATAATATATCCAATGGTCGGCCGGCCCTTGATGGTAAGAAGCGCCTTGTTCTCATTAAAAACTTCTCGGCTTCCCTTCCCATCACCCGCCAGGATCAATGCGTCGTAGGTGGTATACAGATCTGTTTTTCCGTCGTCGGCCATATTCGTCCGAAGTCTTGTGTCTCTTCGGGAATATATAGCAAAGGGTAATAAAAAAGTCAACCATTTCCGGTCACTTCGCCATGAATCGAAGTCCCTTTCACCCCCGACGGATCAGCTGCATGCGGGCGACGGAGGTGTCTTTCCCACTACCCACGGTCTCTTTTCCTTGTGAGGTCAGTCATTTTGTGGTAAATTTATATGGATACGGAGGATAGATTCTATCCCCCCTTTTTTTTCATCCACCTGACGGCAGCGTGGAGCAGAATCAATGACGGACGTGACAATCGGCATCATCGGCGGGGGACTTCTGGGCACCGCCCACGCCCTGTGCCTCAAGGGTATCGGGGACTCGGGCCTGATAGACCTGGATGTCCGCTCGGTGTACGACCCGGACATCACGAAGGCGGAAAACCTGGTGACGTATATGGGGGTCGATCGCATCGCCTCATCTGCCCGGGAAATCATGGAAGACACACGCATAGACGCGGTGTTCATCGCCACACCCACGGCCTTTCATAAGGATCTGGTTATAGAGGCGGCCCGGAACAATAAGCACATCTTCTGCGAAAAACCGCTGTATATCGATCTTGAGGGGGCGTGTGAGATGTCCCGGGCGGTGAGTGACGCCGGCGTGACGGGGGGCGTGGGGTTGGTGCTTCGCCATTCCCCCACATACTCGTACATGCGATCGATCATCGAGGAATCGGACACCGGTTCACCCATCCTCATCGCCATGCGGGACGACCAGGTCCTTCCCGTCCGCGGGGTGCACGACTCCCGCTGGCGGGTGGAGACCGCCGTCGCCGGGGGCGGAACCGTTATCGAGCACAGCATCCACGATCTGGACATCCTGACCTCCTTTTTCGGCGCTCCCCATATCGACCGGGCGCTCCTTCGCTACCGGACGGGTCATCGGGGAATCGAGGATTACGCCCGGGTGAACATGCGGTTTCAAAACGGCGCCGAGGGGGTATTGATGTCGATCTGGCACGACATGGTCACCCGGGTCTCCAACCGCAGGCTGGAGGTCGTCTTCGAGCGGCTCTTTCTGGGCACCGATCACGACTTCATCGGCCCGGTGGAGGTCACTCGGGGAGACGACGAGAAGTGTTTCACGGGCGAGAGAGAGGTCCTCGCCCGCTTTCTGGACATGCAGTCTTTTTCCGACCCGAAGGCTAAAGGCTTTTTCGAGGCCCAGGATTATCGGTCCATCGGCTCCTATGTCATGGAGGACTACCGATTCCTCGAGGCGGTGTGTGAAAAAAAACCGTACTCCCCCGGTTTCGAGGACGCCGTGGCCGCCCACCGTCTGGTGGACGAGATTTACAAAACCGCAGAACGCATCGAATCATGAGGATAAAAAAGATGAAAAATCGCCGACCGAGAAAGGCTCAAACGAACGAACGCTCATCCATCCCCGGCGGACGGATTGTTTTCTCTCTGTGCATGTACGCCGTGCTGTCGCTTTTTGCCGCGGGCGTTCCATCAATTGCGTCGGCCCTGGACGAGCCGATCGCGGCGTCCCCGGAGCCGATTCTTCTCACGGTCCTCCCCGCCCCCAAGGAATACGCCCTGAAGCACCTGGCCCTGATGAATCCCGGGGACCTTTCGGATCTGGGAGTCATGGACGGCGCCGTGATAGAACTTTGCATCGAGTCGGATATCCCGAACGAGACATGTGTTCGGGTCAGGGCGCTGCCCACCGCCGGGGTCAACCGGGGGACGATACTCCTCGACTCGTTCGAGGCCGATACCCTGGGCGTGGAAGCGAAAAAAAAATATACATTCTTCATCACTGCCACGGATTCATCCCGTCTCGATTACGACTACTTCCCCCTCTATCCCGGCTTTTCCTGGTTCCTCCAGGGATTCGACACCCCCGGCGACACCTATACCGTCATCGCCCGGGAGGGGAACCGGGTGACCGTTCGCCTGGAATCGGTTCCCTACACGCCGGAAAAAACCAAGAACCTCGATCCGGTGGTGTCCGAGGTGTTTTATTACGTGGACGAAACCGGGGTCTGGCGGGACGAATTAGGAGAGAGGCTCTATCTCCTGAAATTCCCCCTGGCCGAAGGCGCCTCGTGGGAGACGTTCGATCTCATCATGGGATACCCGGCGACGGCCGAGATCGTCGACATGAACTACTCCATCACCCAGAGGGGAAAGACCTTCGATGAGTGCGTCGTGGTCGTCCTGACCGGCACCTTCGATCTCGACGCCCCCGATACACTTCACACGCTGGAGATGGCGTTCGCCCCGGATGTGGGACTTCTGTACCACGAACCGGGGGAGCGGTGGGCCTTTTCAAACGACCTGACGCTCCAGCGCCGATGGAAGGAATAGCCGGAATATGTCCCTCATTACCGTCGATCCAAATAGTATAAAAAATCCCCGCACATTCGCCGATCTGATCGTCCGGCGGCTGGGCGAGCATCCCCATGACTTCATAGAGAAACAGAACACCATCAGCGAGGAGTCGAAAAAAGGGGTGCGGTTCGCCACGTCCGGCGTCTTGATGCTGCTCCGATACAACGAATCGGGCGACTGCGATATCGTACTCACCAAGCGCTCGCCCCATGTGGTTCAGCCCGGAGACCTCTGCTTTCCCGGCGGGCACCTCTCCCGGCGGGATCACCGGCACGGCGCCCTGGTCTCCTGGGGGCTGTCCCCCCTGGTGCGGGGGCGGGGCCTTTCCGTGGGCCGACGTGTGTCGGGACGGCGCGGCTTTCGCATCGCCGCGGATTATCTGGTCACGGCCCTGAGGGAGGCATGGGAGGAAACCGGCCTCCCATATAGGAGCGTCCGTTATCTGGGATCGCTTCCCGCCTACGGCCTCACCTCCTTTCGCCGGGTCATCTACCCCTCGGTGGGCCTTCTTACGGGACGCTGGCCGGTCGCCATCAACTGGGAGGTGGATCGGCTGGTCTACGCCGGGCTCGACGCCTTCCTGGACGAGCGGAACTATCACTGGATCGACTTCGCCGTCCCCGACGACATCAGGAAGGCCTCGGGCCGGGACCAGTGGCGGTTTCCGGCGCTGACCATCGACGACCACGACGGCCGGGAGATACTCTGGGGCGCCACATTTCACGTCATCCTGAGCTTCCTCTACATCGTGCTGGGGCTTACCTTCCCGGACATCCCGAAGGACCGCCTGGTCACAAAAGAGATCCCGGAGAACTACTTCACCGGCGGATTTAAAAAGAGTCTCACAGAAGGATTCAAGCGACAGCAGGAGGAATCGTAGCGGCATCTCCCCCGCCGCCTTTCGATACGGATTTCCCATTGACACCGGCACCGGGAATGGATACTATCGACCCGAAAAGCCGGTCGATGCAAAAACGCACCCCCGGCACATCGACAAGAGAGACCAAACCACATCGCACCGCACGTGATCGGCATGAATAAACCACAGAAAAAAGGAAGATCGCCCATGCTTATACCCACGATCATTATGGGTGTTCTGGCCATCGTCCTTCTGGCCGTCGGATACTTCCGGGGCGAGGGCGAACACATAGGCGGCGTCACCAGCGGGATGAAGCTGTTTCTGGAGATCACCCCGCTTCTCATCTTCGCCTTCATCATGGCCGGCATGATCCAGGAATTGGTCCCTGCGGAGACGGTGGCGAGATGGGTGGGGGGGGAATCCGGGTTCCGGGGAATCATCATCGGCACCCTGGCCGGGGCCGTCACCCCCGGCGGGCCGTACGTGAGCATGCCCATCGCTGCGGGGCTGTTGCGCTCCGGGGCGGGCATCGGCACCATGGTGGCCTATCTCACTGCCTGGTCGGTGTGGGCCATCTCCCGCATGCCCATGGAAATCGGCATGATGGGATGGAAATACACGCTCATTCGCTTCGCCTGCTCGTTTTTCTTCCCCCCCATTGCCGGGGCGTTGGCTCAGTTCCTCTTTAGCGGGGTGAAGCTCGATGTCTTCGGATAACGGAAAGGATACGATTTGCCCATGAAATCGATTATAAGAAAACTTCTTTTCATGATCACGATGCCGGCAGTGCTTTTTCTGCTCGCCTGTCCCGGGGAACGCGCCGGCGGCGGAGAAGATGCGGCAAAGGCCCTTATCTTCGACAGCGGCGGGGCGTATCACATTCAGGGACTGGGCGCATGGCGGGCACTGCTCACGGGAGACGGTGTTTTGAGCATCTCCCATGAGACGGCCGGGGACGTTGTCGATTACGGGGACTTCACCCTCACAAACGATGAGGCGGCGCGCCTCTGGGACGCGGTGACGGCGCTGGATATCCCCTCCATGTCCCCGGAGGACCGCCCCGGCGTACCGGACGAGGTGCGGTATACCTTTATCCTTGAGGACGGGGAAAACACCCATGACGTTTCGGTCTGGATCAACGACGCCCGGGACATGCCCGGCATGGATGAATTCCTGACTCTGCTTTCCGACCTGATAGAAACATACACCGGCGAGAAACCGGTGCTGAGGTGAGGGGTTATTTGATTAGGAATCTGATGCTTTAAAGTCCACGCCCGCCTTGATGGCCTTTTCCTTGAGGTAGTTGACAAAGGCGGACGCCGCCACCAGCATGAAACTTGCGTCCTCTTTATTAACATCTGAACCTTCACCAAAAAAACCATGCCTGATGCCGCCTTCGTCGCTCGTCCAGCCGTAGATTTTATCGAATCCCTCTTTCAATGCTTGGTGAAGATCAATTATTTTATCCTTCTCCATTTTTTCAAGAGCCTTCGATAATGTGCGGTAGTCACGAGTTGTGTTGACAGTTTGCCTTCCTGCAAGACGGTTCTACTATACTACGCTACGCTTTCCTCGGCTACCGT
>JAFGFE010000010.1 GCA_016931225.1 Candidatus Zymogenaceae bacterium | reverse complement strand
TTGGCTAATCCATCTTAACAGGAAGACCGTGACTCGTCTTCTATTTACTCGTCACCTGTCAACACTTTTAGTGACTAGGGCAAATAAAGGTCTTTTCCTTGCAATTTTTCTTTCCTTTTTTCTTTTTATTTTTATTTCCCCCTTTATTGAAGACCTTGTAATACCTAACTTGTTTTTCAAAGACTTGCCTGCAAAATTGTTGATCGAGATTATTTATTTAATAGTCTTCATACATTTTCACCGTCGCATGTGGGCGGCCACTTATGACGAAAATGTAAAAGCAACCCCCACAGTAGCAGTGATACTGCTTCTCATTCCTATCATTGGTTTCATCTGGATGTTTGAATTCTATTTCGGTTATGTAAAACGTTATCGAGACTATATAATCAGATATGGTCTTGAATCAGAAGTACTCCCATTACCTTTACGTGGACTTATGTTTTATACATTGCCAATACTTATTTCGATATGTTGTCTATTTTTAATGCTTTCATTAAGTGTTCCTGAAATGGAATGGCCTTTTATTCTATCTGGTGCTATTTCATACATAGTATTCCTAATAATTGTATGGGAAACATGTGATTCGGTAAATAGTCTTGCCGATGCAATGGAAACATCAAAGGATAATGCCTGACGATCACAGGGTAAACGAACAATAAAAAAAGGGCGGGGGCTCATGCAAAAACCCCCGCCCGGTGATGCGATTTCTTTTCGGTTATTTGTTTCCGTATGTGTCTGTAAAGACAAATTCGGATATCTCTTTTCTCGGAGGCGCGGGGCCCACCTTCTCCGGATATCCAAGGGGAGTTAAAGAGACCACCCGCCGGCCTTTGGGGACGTTCAGTATCTTCTCCAGCCCCGGCGCGTCCATGGCCCCCACATGCACCGTCCCCAGCCCGTGCCGCCATGCCGCCAGGGCGACGTTCTGCAGGGCGACGCCGATGTCATACATATACCAGTCCCCCTTGTCGCTGATGGCCTCTCCCTTGTAAAAACCCGCCTGCCCCTCAATTGCCAGCATCACCAACACCACAGGACACGCAAGAACACCCTTCGCCGCGGGATTGCCCTTCATAACCTCCTCGGCGATGCGGTCCTTGATGGCCTGATCCTTCACAACGATCACCTCCCAGCACTGGGTATTGGCCCAGGACGGCGCCCACTGTACCGCCTCGAGGATATCGGTCATCACATCGTCGGGGATGGGATCCCCGGTGAACCGCCGAACGCTCCGCCTGGTCTTGATTGCTTCGATTACATCCATGTCGCCTCCAAAAAATTATCACGCACAAGAATGCCCGCCGTCTTGATAAATCAATGTTTTTTAATAAATCCGATCAATGCGGGCGCGTATACAAAAACCATACCAGTGAGGTCATCCCCGCCAGGATAAATCCAAAATCCACCACAAGTTCAAACACGATCCCCTGGAAAATCACCCGCCGATGGTAGAGATAGAGCACACAGAAGGTATAGAAGGGAATAATCAAAAGCCACCACCCCACACTGGTCACCAATCCCGTGGCCGTGCTCACAATCAATACACACATTACCAGTGCGGTTAAGACCACCAGAAGCCGCTGGGTCCATCCCTTTCCAATGACGATGGGTATCGTCTCCCGCCCCACCACGGCGTCACCCTGGATATCCCGGATATCATACAGCGCCGCCCGGATGAAGACCAGAAGAAACGCGATGAAGAAGACCGCCAGGAAGCTCATAAAGGTGATTCTGTCGATAGCGGAGAAATAGGGAACGGCCCCGGCGATCGCCGCCCAGGCCCCTGCCACAAAGAATGTCTTGGAGGCCGGGATGTCCTTGAGCCGCCGATACCTGGTGAACCGCTCAAAGGACTCCGGCACTACCTTGACACTATAGGCGATACCCATGAGCGTCGCCGCCACCAGCAGAACCACCACAGCACCACTTATCATAAAAGCAAGGAGTAAAGACACCGCAAAGGTCACCACCCCGGAGAGTGACAGCGCCGTCTTGTACCGCGTATACAGGGCCTCCCGCAACGGATCGTTGAACTTCAGCGCCTCCCGATCCTGGGTCCTGTTCAGCACATACATGGTGAATATGAGGAGGCCGGAAATCAGGGGGATGACAAAAAAGGAGTTCACCCCCATCAGCACCGCCGCCGCGGTGGCCAGACCCCCGGCGGAGATGGAGGCGAATATGCTCGTCAGCACGAGAAACCGCATCATAGACGCCGCCCGTGACCAGATAGGCCGCCGCTCTTTCCTGTCGATGTGGGAGAGGTGATCCGCCACCTCCATTATCACCCAGTTGGGAGTGGACGCCCCCGCGGTAAGCCCCACGGTGCCATAAGCGCACAGGACATCGGCGTCCAGATCGGAGACGTCCTCGATGTGAAACGCCGGCACCCCCGATTCCACCGCTACCTCCACAAGCCGCCGGGTGTTGCCGCTGTTTTTGCCTCCCACCACCACCATGGCGTCCACACGCTGCGCGAGGTGCCTGACCTCCTCCTGGCGCCGCATGGTGGACTGGCAGATGGTGTTTATGGCCTTGACCTCCAGGCCCCGATAGCGGGCGCGGATGGCGTCGAGAATTTCCGAAAACCGTCCCTCCTCAAAGGTGGTCTGGGCCACGACGAGCACCCGATCGACATCGGGAAGCCCGGCGGCCTCGGCGGGCGTATTGACCACCAAGCCTGTGCCGTCGGTATGACCCACGATACCCACCACTTCCGGGTGATCCTGGTCCCCCACCACCACCACGAGATACCCCTGGGCGTGGTGCTTCCTGACCGCCGCGTGAACGCGCCCCACCTTGGGGCAGGTGGCATCCACGATTGAGAGGTTTGATTGCTTCAGGTTCTTCCGCTCCCAGGGGGTTATCCCGTGGGCCCGGAGTATGACTGTCCCGTCGGACGCCTCGGAGGCATCGTGTATTTCGCGCACGCCCCGTTCATTGAGCAGCTTGACCACCTGGGGATTATGTATGAGGGGACCGTGGGTGTAGATGGGACCCTCCTCACGCCTCATGGTGATGAAGGCCTTGTTCATGGCCCTTCTTACTCCCATGCAGAAGCCGGCTGTATGTGCGATGATTACGCGCATGGTTTCTTCTAAAAAGAAATTTGTATTTCCCGGGTTCGTGTAGTATCATATACCGGCCGGTGGGGATTGTCAAAGTTTCCCGATGATTCCCCGCATTCGGCACGAAGTATACCCTTTTGACATATTATGTGGATCTTTTCTTATGGTCGATTCCGGCAGCGTTTTGAGAACCCTCGCGATTATCATCAACATTCTTTTAATCGTCTATGTCTGGATCATCATCATCCGCGCTCTGATATCCTGGGTGAATCCGGATCCACACAATCCCTTTATCACGTTTCTCAACCGGATCACGGAACCCGTCCTCTCGCTTGCCCGTCGCATCACACCGTCAACCGGCAGGATAGATCTGTCTCCCATAACGGCGATTTTCGCCATCATCTTCATCAGGATCTTCCTCGTGGGAACGCTCCTGTTGTTTGCCGACTCCGGCGACAATTTCCAGGCCGTTTTCATTCTGGGCATGTTCGTCTATGCGGTGATGACGCTTTTCAGGATGCTGATTCATTTCCTGATTATTATCATCGTCGTCTGGGCGATCATATCGTGGGTTAATCCGAATCCCTACAATCCCATTGTTCTTGCCCTGTTCGCCATGGTCGATCCGATCCTCCGCCCCATCCAGCGTATCATCCCACCGGTCGGCGGATTCGACATCACCCCCATCATCGCCGTTCTGATCCTTCTGGCCGTAAACTATACGGTGGTCAGGGGGCTCTTTGTCCTGGCGGCGATGTTCCTTCCCACCCCCTATACTTACATACACCCAACATTCTTTTAGGCGATGCTGACGATATCAGAAAAAGACGGATCGGCTGTTTTTTCCGTGCGGGTGAAGCCCGGAGGGAAGAAAGATGAGGTCATCGGTGTGCACGACGGCGCCCTGAAGCTGTCCGTCACGGCGCCCCCGGTGGAGGGGAAGGCGAACCGGGCGGTCTCGAAGTTCATCTCTCGGCTTCTCGGCATCGCCCCGTCCCGGGTCAGCATCGTTTCCGGGGAATCGTCCCGGACAAAACGGGTCAAAATCGAAGGGCTGAGTGCACAAGAGGTGAAAAAAATCCTGTCAGATGAATGAACCCGCCCCTTGCTTCTAATCGCCGCCGGCCCTCATTCGTCGTATTCATACAACCACAGAAGGTATCCCGCCTTCCCCTCGCCCACCAGCAGGTATCCGGGGGGCAGAATATACTCCGCCCGGCCGTCCAGATATGTGTCCAACTCTCCCATGTACGGATCCCAGGGGATCAGCATACGACATGTATCAAGGGCCTCCCGGGCCGCCTCGCCGTCTCCCCTCATGGCATGAAGATACGCCGCCCATTTGAGGGCCATCACGTTCCCGCCCATCCGGTAGGATTCCTCAAGTGACTCGATCGCCCCGATCCGGCGCCCCAGATAATACTGCATGACGCCCTTGACGAGCAGCAGTTGATGATCGACCCCCAGCTCTTCGGCCTTTTCCGCGGTCCTCAGCCCCTCCAGGTCATACCCGTAATAGTAATAGAAGATCGCCGCCTCTTTGAGGATTTCGTAATCGTCCGGATGCTCCTCGATTCTCATCTCGTGGGACCTAATCGGATCGGCCCAGCTTCCCTGGTAATCATAGTCGCTTTCCCAATCGCCGTAATAATTCCGAGAAACCAAAAACAGCGTCACCACCAGAACCGCGATAATGAAAAGAACCACCCTTCCACAGGTGAGTTTCTTCGGCTTCGGGAGGTCCTCTCCCCTCAAATGCGCCACCCTCCGCTCCAGGCTCGGGTGGCTGGCCCGCTCCGATCCATGTGCATCGAACCGGCGGGGGATCATGTTCATCTCGTATATGCGCTCCAGGGCCGTCACCAGGGTCTCCGGTTCATCGATAAGCTCTGCCGCAATATCGTCCGCCTTCTGTTCATAGACGCGGCTCCAGCTCCGGGCGCCGAAGATGATCAACAGCAGCGTCACAAACCCCACAATCACGGCCAGGGACACCCATTCCCCCCGATGGAACAGCGCATATCCGAGGGGAAAAAAGACCCATACCGTCAGCGCCATCAGGGCGTATACGATCAATACGAAGACGGTGCGCCTGGCCATCGTCTTTAAGTGCCCGATCTCATGGGCCGCCACCGCCAGAACTTCCCCTTCCGTCAATTCATCCAGAAGGGGCCGGGTGAAATAAAGGATACCGAAGGGAGCGGCGAAGGCGTTGAAATAGGGATAGTCGTATGTATTCATGATGAACAGGCGTATCCGACCCACGCCGGCCCGATCGCCCATTTTTTGGATGCGCTCGGTCAGCGGGTCGTCGTCGGACCTGACCAGGATCTTTGTCATCGCACCCACAAGGCGCGTCTGAAACAACACCGCAAGCACGAAAAGCGTTAACGCCGCAATCAGAATAAATATGCGGGAAACGGAAATATCGTAGGGATTTTCTATTTTCAGAAACGGCACGTGCAGGAATACCAGCAGGATGAAAACGGCTGAAAATCTCGAGAAGAAAAAGAAGAGCTGAAACTTTACATACCCGCCGTAGGAATAGTCTATGTGCCTGATTGATCGATCAATACGGCCCTGGAGGAGCATATACGGGAAGAAGGTGAAGAAAATGCACGCAATGGAGAACAATGCCCTGACGGGAGATGAAACACATTCAGGAAGCGCCAGGACGATGACGGTCGTCTCTGCGACGATGCAAAGTATGAAAACACCATTTGTATGACGGAAAAGATTCCATCGCTTGCGCGCGATCATCTCCCGATCCGACACCAGCATGGTCAGGAAGGTTCGGTAGGAAACCAGGTAAAACAGCTCCAGAAAGAGCGTCGGCGCCGCCATCAACAGGCCCAGTATGATACAATAGTGATACACCGTATCCATATATTTTTTACTTTCGATTTTCGGGATCGGAGTGAATTCGTTCTCCCATCATCCATCCCGGACGTGCGAATGCTTGCACCGACGACCTTTTTTTGGTAGATAAAGAGTATGGCACATACCCTCCGGTCAAGACGATGAAGCGGACATCAGACAGACAAAAACTTTCGGGGCGCTCACCCGGGACCGACACCGACCGACAAAAACTCCATCGCCAACTGCTCGCGATTCTCTTCGACATGAAAACCCGAAAGGTCCGGCACCTCGCCGATTATCTTGTCGGGAGCATGGAAACCGTTCCCGAGAGAAAAATGCGGTCGCTGCGCCTGAAGGATCGATTCAGCCATATGCCCGAAGAGATAATCATCGAGGTGATTCACGAGGTCTTTTCTCGAACCAAGCCGGGAGACACCTCCTCGGCGCACTTTCTGATGAGCATCATTGATATTTTTTCCGACATGGCCGAGATGCAGAGTCAACAATTGCTCAAGCTGTATGTCATGTGTCGAGACAGGGGATACAATAGGACGTCGGTGGTGTTCGTCAGTCCGGAGCCGAAAAAGAGGCCGTTTAGCAAATATGATTTCGTGGAAAACCGTGATATGGATTATCTTACCCTGGGAGAGAAGCGCAGCCTTGCCCGTTCTCGAAACAAGGATCTGTTGGATCGACTGATCTACGAACCGCATCCCCTGGTCATCAGAAATATTCTTGAAAACCCGCGAATGACCGAGCACGAGGTACTGAAAATGGTCTCCAGGAGACCGAACAACGAAATGATATTGACGGAAATCTTCCAGAGCGAAAAATGGCTTCGATCCTACAACGTCAAGATATCCATGATAAAGAATCCGTACACGCCGGTGGGGATTGCCATGGTACTCCTGTACTTCCTGAAAACGCAGGATCTGAGGGACGTATCACGGGATCAATCACTCCATGACACGATCAAGGAAACCGCCGGCGACTTGCTTGACAGAAGTATATCCGTTATGTAGTCTCCTTTTTTTCTTCCTCGACCTTTTCGGTTTTTTTCTCTTTTTTCGGAGTGACGTCGATTTCGTCCTCACCCTTGAGCGACGTTTTCAGGTTCTTGATCCCCCTGCCCAGTCCGCTGCCGATTTCAGGCAGTTTTCCCGCCCCGAAGATGACCAGGATGATAATCAGGACGATCAGCAGTTCCCAAATGCCCAGTCCGAACATATTACCTCTGAGTATTGTACGCGATAAAAAATGGCGGAAGTGCATGGGAATCGAACCCACCATGGGCGGTTTTAGCGCCCATCACCGGATTTGAAGTCCGGGAGGCCCACCAGCGACCTATCCACTTCCACACCCGAAAGCTTATTGTAATGAAAATCGAGAATTTAGTCAACTTTTTTGGAAAAACAAGCGAGATTCTCAGCGATCGATGACCCACAGCCACAAAAGGACAAGGGGTCTCTAAAACAAAAGGGGGCCGCACACGTTACGTATGCGGCCCCCGTACGGTCCATCCGACCTGTGATTATCGATCCCGAAAGGTATGGGCCTCGTCACAGGGGATAATGCCCGGCTGGACGGGCAGCTTGGAGAGCACCTCGTTGCCGGTCTCGGTGATGAGCAGGGGCCGCTCCAGGCGAAAACCGGCCGCCCCCGGTCGATTGCAGACGATCGCCATCATCTGCATATATCCGGGCTCCAGGATGTAGTCGGGGTCGTTGTTGCCCGGAGAGGGGTTCTCCGCAACGCAGGGATACCATTCGTTGCCCAAATGTCCGATTCCGTGACCGAAGCCGGGAAGGACCCATTCAGCCCATCCGTTCTTGTTCACGAATTCCTGGACGTTCAGCGTCACCTGCTTGAGGCTCTTTCCGGGCTGCATTTCATCGAAGGCCTTATAGGCGGTCTCGGTAAAGGCGGTGATGGTCTCCTGCTGCTCCTTGGTGGGCTTTCCCATGATGTAGTTATGGGCGACGTCCCCCAAAAACAGCCCGTACATGCCGTGCAGGTCCACCATCAGCGGCTCGCCCAGCTGTATCAGGCGGTCGGTGGCGGGGGTGCATCCTCCCAGGGGCCACCAGGTACGCTCTCCTGCGGCGATTTCCTGTCCGCCGGTGAAGGTCCAGGCGAATTCACTACCGGCGTCCCGCATAACCTTCTCGGCGATGCCCGCGATCTGCTTCTCGCTCATGCCGACCCGGAGTGACTTTCTGACCTCTTCGTGGGCCAGGTCGACGATGGCCGTAGCCTGGCGCATGAGCTTGATCTCCTGGGGCTCCTTGACCAGACAGAGCCGATCGGTGATCTCCGCCGCGTTGACGAACTCGGCGTTCGGATACATCCCCTTGAGGGTCTCGTATTCGTGATGGGTGATGTACCCCTCGGGGAGATAATTGGTGGTCCCGTCCTCAATACCCACGGTCCCCCCGTCCTTCGCGATAGGATCGATGAACGCCTTGATCATATCGAAAAAGTCTATTCCGGGTAGAGCCCCGTACCCGACAACACTATCCAGCCAGCTTTCATCGGCCAATCGCCCGGAATCCAGAAGCGGGGTGATCAGGGTCAGCTGACCCTCGGCGGGGATGATCAGGGCGCTCCTCCACGGAACGAATCCCCCCGACCAGTGGGTAATGGTCTTGAGCCGCGTCCCCACCAGCACATCGATCTTCTTCTCTCTGAGCTCCTTTTGTATCTGTTCGATACGTTTCGGAAAGTTGATATGCACCATCATGGGTCATTCCTCCTTTTCTTCATACAGGATACTGTCCGATTTTGTTTCGTATCTCCGTCTGCCTGTTTCGGTCAAAAGCCCCCGAACCAGAACATCCAACGATTCGGAAAACAATTCATCATCGGAAAATCGATCTGTCTCTATATAGCTGCCGACGATGAACATCTTGTAAATGGAAAAGAACAGGTGTGTGATCCGCTCCAGATCCAGAGGACGAAACAGGCCCTGGGACACGCCATCTGCCAGGATGGATTTGATCATCTCCTTGCTGGCGTCGTTTACGGTTTCGAAACGATCCCCGGAAAAGAGGGGAAAGATGGTCGGGTCGCTCTTGAGCATGGCGGAAAAATCATCGTCCCGGGCGAGATATCGAAAGCTCGCCAGGGCAAGGGCCGTGAATCGCTCGATGGGATCCGTGAGGGTTTCCACCGCACCAAAGGCCGCACCCTGCCAGCGGAGCAATCCCCGCCCCGCGGCGGCGCGATAGAGATCCTCCTTGCCGTCGGCGTAGCGATAGAGGGCGGCGGGGGTGACGCCGGCTGCGTCGGCGATGTCGGAAAGGCTCGTTTTTTTGTAGCCGAATTTCCCGAAGAGGGTAATGGCGGTGTCGAGAATCTCGTTTTTCCGGGCGGTACGTTTCATGACGGAAAAACTGTAAGAAAAAAGTAAATAAATGAATTTTGTATTAACTTATTTACACATTTTTCCCGCTCATGTCAAGAAAAATATGAAAAAGGGAAGAACCTCAGGTCGCCGGGACGAGGGGCGGGGGTCGGAAAGGTGGAAACATCTCAGGAAGATCGCCCATCGGCCCCCCTTCAAGCAAAGAAAGAAGGGCGTCTTGCGGCCGGTGTGCAACGTGCACGCAGCACGAAAAAAAGCGGAGCACGAAATATCGTGATCCGCTCGGTTCAGTATGAGATAATTTTTGTGAAGACACCCGCAACGCTTTGGGTAATCCCCCGAAGCGTTACGGTAAGGGTCTCTCTCTCACGATGATGATTTCACTAAAAGCCTTTGAGTGAGGTTCCAAGCGCATAGAGGACCGCCGATACCAACAGACACCAGACGTCGATACTGTAGGGAAGTTCTACAACGCCCAGAAGACCGAGGATCCAGAAGATACCGCCCACCAGGAGCAGTACAAAGGCGATCCACCAAGTCAACTTCTTCGGAGCATTAAAAGCCATACATACCCCCTCACGTTACATGGTTAATAAAAGTATATATCTTTTTGTATTATATACTTATGTCAAAAAATATCAAGAGTTTTTTTTACTTTTTTTACTCTGAATCTCAATGTACAAAATCTCCGCCCCGTGATATAGTAATACTTCATATATTTTTCATCAACTCTGGGTGCAATGGGATCGGAAGACCCCCGCACTTTTCGAGTTTTTCCCTCACAGCACAACCGAGGTGTACCCTCAATGATCAAAACCCTGGCGATTATCGCCTTTTTTATCTTACTCTATTACGTTGCGAAGTCCCTCTTTTCTCCCCGTAAACCGAAACCGGACAAACCAGTGATGGGAGCCGACGGCAGGGCTGTAAACGACGTAATGGTACAGGATCCATCCTGCGGCGTCTACCTGCCCAAAAATGATGCGATCCGGGCGAGGATCAACGGCGAAACCCATTACTTCTGCAGCGACGCCTGCATTCAGCGATTTAAAGAGGGCATCACCCATTCATCCAACCGATCGTCCTGATTTATGCTCTGGCTCCCGATTACGCTGTTAAGCGCCGTCTCGTTTGCGGCCATGGATACCGTGTGCAAGGGCATATCCCACCGAACGGGGGTGATGCTCCTGACGGGGGCGCGGATATGGGGGACGCTCCCCTTCCTGGTGCTTCTCATCCCGTTCGTCGAGATTCCGTCCCTGTCCTGGGAGTTCGTCACGATCGTCGCCGTGCTCATTCCCCTGGATGTCTTCGCCCTGGTGCTGTATATCTGGGCCATCCGGAGCTCGCCCCTGTCGGCGACGCTGCCGTTTCTGGCCCTGACCCCACTCTTCAACATCCTTACCGGATTCATTCTTCTGGGTGAGACGGTCTCGCTCGTGGGGGTTTTGGGAATCGTTCTCGTCACCGGTGGGGCGTATGCCATCAACCTCCATACCATCGGAAAGGGCCTTTTCGAGCCGATCCGCTCCATCGGCAGGGAGCGGGGATCGGTCATCATGATCTTTCTTGCGGCGTTGTTTTCCGTAACCTCCGTGTTGGCGAAAAAGGGGATCCTGCTGTCGTCCCCCCTCTTCTTCACCGTCACGTACTTCATGATACTCTCCCTGGCGCTGATACCGGTGGTGCTCGTCATGGGGCCCGGCGCCCGGGAGACGGGACGGCGTATCATCAATGACTGGAAGTGGCTTTCCCTCATCGGGCTGTTCGCCCTGATCAGTTACATCGCCCACTTCATCGCCGTCATACAGGTGGAGGTGGCCTACATGATAGCCGTCAAGCGGACGATGCCGCTGTTCGGCATCGTCTTCGGCAAGATATTCTTCGACGAGCCGTATTTCCGCCAGCGTATGGCGGCGGGAGCGCTGATGGTGGCGGGAGTGCTCGTCATAGCGTTCGCCTGAGGGACACTTCCGGCGTCGCCCGTCCCTTCCCCGCGTGTATTACGAACGTTCCGTCTGTTATGCCTTACGGGATCGTCTGAAATTCAAGGCGTTGCGTCTGAATGTGCCTTTCGGCATTGACCGAGTCGGAGTCGGCGTGATACGATGAAACAATGTCGTCGAACATCGTTTCACGTGATGTCGATCCATTTTCGAGAGGACGAAGCATGACCGATACGCGGGTGTCCGTCGTCCGCTGTGACGATTACCGGCCCGAGCTGGTCTATCAGAAGGTGAAAGAGGCCGTGGACCTGGTGGGCACGATGAGCGCCTATGTCTCCCCGGGGGAGCGGGTGCTTCTAAAACCGAATCTCCTCTCCCCCAAGGCGCCGGAGACCGGCGCCCTCACCCACCCGGCCGTGTTGGAGGCGGCCGTCCGGCTGGTGAAGGAGGCCGGCGGCGTTCCCCTCGTGGGGGACAGCCCCGCCTATTCCGCACCCCTCTCGTGTCTCAAAAAGGGGGGGATGCTGCCGGTACTGGAAAAGTACGACGTTAAATTTCTGCCGTTCGAAACCTCCACGGAGATACGCAACCCGGAAGGCGCCTTCAAGGTCTTCGAGGTGGCGACCGACATTCTCTCCGTGGACAAGATTATAAATCTTCCCAAGATGAAGACACACGGCCAGATGGTGATGACCCTCGCCGTCAAGAACATGTTCGGCACCGTGGTGGGGGGGAGAAAAACCCAGTGGCACCTGCGGGTAGGCGACAAGCCGAGGCAGTTCGCCAGGATGATCGTGGACCTCCATTACCTGGTGAACCCTTCCCTCTCGATCATGGACGCCGTCACCGCCATGGAGGGCAACGGCCCCGGCAGCGGGGACCCGGTGGACCTGGGGCTTTTGATCGCGGGACGGGATGCGTCGGCGGTGGATACGGTGGCGTGTCGAATCGTGGGGCTTGACCCGTCGCTCCTCTTCACCCTGGCGGAGGCGAAGCGGGCGGGGATGGGGATTACGTCGCTCTCGGACATTCAGGTGCTGGGCGAGAGGATCGAGGACGTCTCGGTGGAGGGTTTCAGGTTTCCCCCCACCGGACCCCTGACGGCGGGAGTGCCCGGTTTTCTGACCAAGGTGGTCCGACGGATACTCACCCCCCGGCCGATTATCGATCACGAGCTGTGTGTCATGTGCGGCCGCTGCGAGGAGATCTGCGCCGCCCGGGCCATCTCCCGGGAGGAGGCGGGATATATGCCCGCCGTCACCCGGTCCGGTAAGAAACGGCCGCCGGGGAAGATGTCCATGGACTACAACAGGTGTATTCGCTGCTTCTGCTGCCAGGAGATCTGCCCCGAAGGAGCAATCACCATCAAAACCGGCTGGTTTCCCCGGACCTGAGAATGAAGCGATTCGCAGAGATCATCATCTCGTTTCGGTGGCTCATCCTCGCATGTCTGGGGTGTGCCGCACTCCTGACCGTTCCGAAAATCGGCGAGCTCAAGGTCAACAACTCGATCAGGATATGGTTCGTGGAGGACGACCCGAACCTGGTCGCCTTCGATCAATTTCAGGAGACCTTCGGCGGCGAGGAATTCATCGTTCTGGGGCTGGCCGCGGATGACACGGTATTCACACCGGAACACCTTTCGATCATCAAAGACATCGGCGATGATCTCAACAATATCGACGGTGTCCGCCGGGTGGTCAGCATCACCCATTCGGTGGATGTATGGGGCGCTCCGGGGGAAATCCTCATCTCCCCCCTGATGGAGACCGTCCCCCGGACCGCCGAAGAGATAGAGGCGCTCAGATCGAGAATCTATTCAAACCCGCTGTATGCCGGCACCATCATCTCCGAAGACGGAACCACCGCCCTCATCATCGCGCACCTTGCGGATATGGCCGCCGTCGACACCAAACGGGACGTGATCGTGGCCCGGTCCAGGGAAATCGCCCGAAGGTATGAATCCGCATGGAACGATACCATCCATGTGGCCGGCATCCCGGTCCTCCAGATGGACCTGAACGAGCTCACCTTCAACGACCTGAAAACCTTCATACCGATAACGTCGTTTCTGACGATCTTCACCATATTCCTGACCATGCGCCGTTGGTCGGCGGCGGTTCTCTCGCTTTTGTCGGTGGGGCTGAGCGTCGGCATCGTGATGGGGACCTACAGCCTATTGGGCGTGGAGATAAACATGGTCACCACGATGGTCCCCACACTGGTGATGGTCATCGGGGTGGCCGATTCAATCCACATCATCAACCACTACTTCGAGCGGTGTGAGACAAACGGTGAGCCGAAAAAGTCGAAACGGTCGATACTGACGGAAACCATCACCCACATCGGCGTCCCCTGTCTGATGACCACCGTCACCACCGCCGTGGGGTTTTCCGCCCTGGCCACAAGCCAGATGGTCCCGGTGCGGGAGACGGGGCTCTTCACCGCCCTGGGGATTTTCATCGCCTTTTTGATCACCATTACCGTCATCCCCATCGGGTACAGCCTCCTCCCGATGCCTCGAAGTAAAGGCTCCACCGGGCGGAACGTCGCCATTACCCGACTGCTCGATCTCTCCTGGCGGGCGGCGTCCTCTCGGCCCCGAACGGTCATCGCCCTGGGTATGGGCTTCTTCTGTGTGTCCGTCTTTTTCATCACGAAGATAACGGTGGAAACCCAGAATATCGAATTCATCCGGGAGCGTCACCCCCTCAGACAGGCCTATGACTTCATCGAAGAGCGGGTCGGATATATTTCTCCCTTAGAGGTGGTCATCGAAGGACCTCCCGGGACGGCCCACGACCCGGAAACGATGAAGGCGGTCGAGGATTTCCAGCGATTTCTGGAGAGCCGCCCGAGTCTATCGGCAAGCCTCGCCGCGCCGGATTTGCTCAAGAGGCTCAGCATGGCCTACTTCGAAAACGACCCGGCACACTACACACTCCCGGAGAGCCGGGAAGCCGTCGCTCAGCTTTTGCTCCTCTATGAATCTTCACCGGACGGGGAGCTTGACTATTTCATCAATTTCGACGGCTCGATGCTCAGGGTCAGCGGGAGAGCGGGAATGCTGACATCGAAGGAGTGTCGTGTCCTGATGGACGCCGTCGGCGATTACCTGGCAGAAGAGCTCCCCCCCCATCTCTCCGGCCGGATGACGGGGGTGGTGCCGCTCTTTGTGGACATGGTGGACTACCTGATCAGAAGCCAGATATTTTCCTTTTCCCTGGCGTTCGTGCTGATATTCACTCTGCTGACGCTGCAGCTTCGATCGATCAAGCTGGGGCTCATCTCCATCATCCCCAACTCCATCCCCATCGCAATAACGATGGGGGCCATGGGGCTCTTCCACATCAAGCTGGACACCGCGACGGTCATGATCTCCACCGTCGCCATCGGCATTGCAGTGGACGATACCATCCACTTGCTCAACCGCTACAAGCGGGAATACCACATATCAAACGATCACACCGATGCCGTGAAAACCGCCCTCTTCACCTCCGGGCGGGCCATCGTCTCCACGTCGTTCATTCTTTTTCTGGGATTCTGGACGCTGCTGTTCGGCAGCTTCAGACCGACCAGCTACTTCGGATTTCTCTCGGGGCTGACCATGATCACAGCCCTTCTGGGAGACCTCCTGGTGCTGCCGGCGCTTTTGCTTTTAATCAGGCCGAGGATAGAGTAAACGGGGACACCCCAAAACGGGAGGATGCACGGCGCAGCGTCACCTCTTTTTCGCCACGGCCCAGAAGATGGGAAGAAAGACGAGCCGCTCGCCTTCATCCTGGGCCCGGCGCTCATCGACTATGAGCCCCTCGATGTCGGGCACATGATCGGAAAGCTGAAGCCTCAGATCGTCGAGGTAGGTCTCCCTCCCCTCACCCTCCTCCCCGCCCCACAGGGACGACAACACCCCCACATCGACCACATCGAGGCCCGAGACGGAAATCAAAGACGCCATTTTTCTCCCGAAAAACGGGTCCGCCCCCTGACGGGAGAGGGCGTCGATCCAGGGTTGTTTCACATCGCACTGTTTCGGCCAGTCGATACGCCCGCCGTGGTCAGGCTCCCCGGTGGCCAAAAACAGACCCCCCGACTCCAGCACCCGCCGCACCTCCCTCAAGACCCTGGAGGGATCCGCGATCCACATCAGGGTGAAGCTCGTAATAACGGCGTCGAATTCCCCCTTTTTGAAGGGGAGCCCGCACGCGTCCTCTGCCCTGAGATCCAGTTCCGGGAAGCGGGCCCTCCCCCGAAAAACGGCGTCGGCGTCGATGTCTATGCCGGTAACCGGGCCGTCGGCCTTTCGGGCTATCTCTTCGGTAATGAATCCGTCGGCGCACCCGATATCCAGTACCCGACGCCGCCCTGAGAGGTTGATACGCCGGTACAGGGCGTTTCGATGGGGCCGGGTCCATCCCGCCTGGAGGCGGTAGTAGCGGTCGTCGGGGGTCAGTGTATCATCCATGGCGGCGGTGTGTGGAAAAATATTTAAACATGTTTCGATAGGTGTTGACAGACGCGGCCCGATAGGTTAGATAGAACGATGGGGCGAGACGGGATACACATAAGGAGATCCTCATGATACGCTACGATGATTTCGAAAAAGTCGATATGCGCATCGGCACCATACTGAAGGCCGAACAAAATCCCAGGGCGAAGAAACCGGCCTATTCCTTGACCATAGACTTCGGTCCCCTGGGAAAGAAAACATCCAGCGCACAGATTACCGATCTCTACACACCCGAGGATCTGACGGGGCGGCAGGTGGTTGCCGTAATCAACTTCCCCCCCAAGGTCATCGCAGGGGTCTCTTCCGAGGTGCTCATACTGGGGGTGGATGGAGAGGGCGGTGTGGCGCTTCTGGGTCCCGAGCGGAAGGTAACGAACGGAAAGCGTATCTACTGACCGACCGGGGGAGGAGGGGGCGATCCCCGCCTCTCTCAGGCGCCCCGGGCCGTCGTGCCGCCCTGTCACTCATCGCTTTGTACCGACGTCTATCCGCCGTTCCATGAGATCATTACCCGATCCCCTCCGGCGTCCCGTGCCGCCCGTGTCATACAGGCGCCTGACCCACACCCCCCAGGGGAAGCTCCTCCCCTAGCGCCTTTCGGACGAGGTTCCCGATCATGTAGGATTCCAGCCCCGCCTCGTTGGCGGTATACCGAAGGGCCAGGGCGCACAGGGGGCAAAGATAGATCATCGCCTCGGCCCCGTGATCTTTCGCGTCATCCACGTTCTTGTTCCGCCAGGCGAATACCTCCTCGTCCGACACATTCTCCATCGCCCTCATGGGACCGCTGCAACACAGCGCCCGATCCCGATCGTACTCCCGCTCCACCCGCTCCACCCCGATGTATCCGAACAGCTCGTCCAGGATCGGGTCTTTCTCCATGGAGTAGCGCGACGCGCAGGGCTGCTGGTAGGCGACCTTCATGTTCAGGGGCGTCACATCGTTCAGGTTATCTTTCACATAGTCCCTGAGATACTCGATGAAGTGAATCGGCCTGAAGGGAACGTCTATGCCCATCTCCGGTGCCTTGTTCGCCAGGAGCGCATAGCAGTCGTCGTGATAACAGACGATCTCCGCAGCACCCGTGGCGGCCAGGTTTCGAACCGTCTTTTCCGCGTGTTCCCGGACCATTGAGGGTTTGCCCAGATGAATCCACCCGATGTAACAGAAATAATCCCCGCCTGTGAGGATGGTCAGTCCCTCAAAGAGGCGTCCCTCGATGGCGCCGGGTATCAGCCCCCCAACGCTGCAGAGGCTCAACGTCGGCTTATCTGTATCCCCCTCGATCACCTGGGTGGGCATCATCGGCGCGCCGGACATCATTGCAATGGAACGCTCCCCCACCTTGAAATCGCCGGTTTCCTCCTGTCGGTCGTTGATCAGATCGAAGGGATTCGCCCCCTCGGGGCAAAAGGTGTTGCAGGCCGCACACGTGATACACTCGGCGGTGACCGGCGTCGGCTTTTTGTCGATCAGTTTTTTGATTTCCTCTTTCGCCTTATCCACGGGATATGACAGGGTGGGACATTGGCTCAGGCAGGTTCCGCATTGTACGCATAGATCTGGATGAAACATGGCTCCAATTCGCTCCTTTCGGTGTTCATAGTAACATATAACATACCATACAGTGAAAGAGAGTCTCCCGTTAGGGGCTGCTCATGCTCTCGGCGCAGAGATACGTGTCGTGATCCCGCTCCAGGGGACATCCCCCTCCGCACAGGGAGAAGAGGTCGCAGTCCGCACATTTATCCATCACGAACGAGCGACGTCGCATTCCAACCAGCAGCGGGTGGTTCCAGATATCCTCCCACCGATCCCTGAGAATATTGCCCACCGGCTCGAAGTAGCTCTGACAGGGGAGTGCGTCTCCGTTGGGCTCGATGCACATGTTGAACCTCCCGGCGGTGCACTGTTTCATCCCCAGATCCAGATCCATCGGGTTGAATCGGCAGTACTGGGTGGGGGTGTACCAGATAAATCGGAGATCATGCTCCCGGGCGGCGTCGCTGACGCGAACGAGGATATCATGCAGGTCGTCTTCGGATACGGCCGTCTCGCCCTCCGCCGCCTCGCCGGTGTAGATGATGCCGTTCATAGCGAACGCGTCCACCCCAAGGGATTTGACGAAGGCAACGGTCTCCTCCAGGGTATGGGCGTTGATACTGGTGATGGTGGTGTTGGTGATGGTGTGGATGGGGCTCGCCGCCGCGTTTTTAATGCCGGCCACGGTCTCATCGAAGGCTTCGGCACAGACCATCTCGTTGTGGACCTTTTTATCCGACGACTCCAGGGTGATCTGGAAATAATCGATGCCCTCGTCGATCAGACGCTGGAGATACTTCGCGTCCGACAGCCGCCGTCCGTTGGTCAAGAGCCCCGAAACCATGCCCAAATCTTCGGCGACCCCCACCAGCTCCGGCAGGTCGTCCCTCAGGGTGGACTCCCCGCCGGTAAACGCCACGTGGAAGATGCCGATGTCCCATAGTTTTCTAAGGATATTCCTCCACGCCTCGGTATCCAGCTCATCGGCCTTCCGATCCAGCCCCACATAGCAGTGGCCGCACTTATTGTTGCAGCGATACGTCAACGCCAGGTCCATGCGATAAGGGGCGAGAATCGGCGTGGCGAAGGGCTCAATGCGGTCCACATCCAGGTACGACACCGGGCAGATATCGTCGGTATGCACCAGGGAATCGATGATCTCCAGCAGCCTGTCATAGTCCTTTTCAGCCGTCTTCCCATCGACCCGGTATCTCTTCCTGACGGTTTTTATCGCCTCGTCCCGGGATTTTCCCTCGATGATGAGCTTCGCGTATTCGGTGGCGGTTCGGTTCAGGTGCAGTATCCGGGAGGCGTCGATGGAGAGGATGGAGTTCCCCCCCTCCTCCACCCGCAGGTGAAGCCGGTAATGCCCTCCCTGGTCGAATTCTCCCCGCTGGTGATAGACCCCGGGGGACAGCGGCTTTTCCTTTTTGAAGAAATCGACAAATGATCTCACGATGCTCATGGTCTATCTCCCTCCTCCCGCACAGGCACAGGCGCACCCGGCACAGGCGCAGGCACAGGCGCACCCGCCGCCCCCGCCGCCTCTGTATCCGCCGCCGGAGCTTTTCGGCGCCGGATTTGTCGTTTCGGTGACGGAGCTGACGAAGGTCTCCACGTTGGAGACGAGCTTGCCGGAGAAGCTCTCCACGCCGGTGATGAAGTTATTGGCGAGATCCGCGCCGGAGACCTTCGGCAGCCCGGAGCCGCCGGCCCTGGACGCCGCGCTTCGGGGCGTGGAACTATGAGATCCCCAGTAAGTATCATACCAGCGGGGGATGATGATATCCCTGCCGGTGAATGTCTCCTCCATACGCTCTCCATACTTCTTGTCCATCAGGATCCACTCGAGCTTGTCGCTCCACTCCTCGCCCAACAGCTCCGGGGTTTTAGCGGAGGTCACGTGCCGCCACGCCAGATCGACGATGTTTGCGTAATAATCCTTCGTCTCTCTTCTGGAAAAGCCCTTGATCTTCTTGTTGGTGGCCTTGATCATGGCGATCATCGCCTTTTTCAGCTTGGCCGTATCCAGCGTCCCGTCCTCTTTGAGGCACGCCAGAAATTCCTTCTCATAATCCCTGAGATCCGGTTTCTCAATGTTTTTGATCTCGAAAATCTTCGGCGTCCCGTTCCCCTCGGTCCTGACGTATCCCTTCTTCATCAGGCCGAAGAGCATCATCGTGATCACCTTGTTGAGCGGCTGCTCCAGCACCATCGCCGCCTCCGGGGCGGTCAGGCCCCGCTTGATGCCCACCCCCTCCACGGCCGCCGACGGCGGGAAATATTTCAGTTTCCTCCTCTTGGACTGGATGACGCTGATGATCGGCAGACCGATCATAAAGAACAGGAATAACGTAAAGGGGTTGACGATGAGAAAAAAGACGGCGGCGACAAAGCTCCCGATCACCTTGAGAAAGGCTACCAGTATCGGCTCGTGGTAGGGTTCGTATACGACACCGACGTACTCCAGAGGGAACGAGACCCCGAACATGTACTGCTTGGAGGGCTTCGCCTCGGTATCACGCCAGTTGAAGGCGATGCGTCCCTGATCGTCGTAGTACCAGTTGTCGAACTCCCGGTAGTGATAGATGGTCTCGTCCGGCCCCACCCCCTCGGGAAAGTGGATGCTGACGCTCAGGTCTGTGACCCCGGAGGTGAAGGCGGAGCCGTACCAGGTGGGGGAGAACTCCACCGAGGCGTGGGTGTCCGGCTGGTCGTCGTCGTACCAGACCATCTTGTCGTTCTGTATCTCAAAATAGAGGGTGCCGGTCTGGCCCGGATAGATGGCGGCGGATCCCAGGTGGACCTCGACGCCGATGTCGATGTACTCCGAGGGGTAGATGGACGTGATCTCTCCCGTGTCGGTCCAGGCCCGGGCGGTGGAGATAACGTAGTTCTCGTTAGGAAGCCCGATATCCACGATATCTATGGCGTGAGCGCCCGGTTCGCAATAAAAAGTCAATTGATAGCGGATGGTGACGGAGCCGTCGGTATTGATATAGACGTCCGAATAATTCTGGGGCACCGTGAATGCGTAATCCTGAGCCCGGGCCGTTGTCGCCGCTCCCGGCATGAGGACCGCACCAAATAACACCGCCGACAGGATAAAAAGGGCTTTTCGGGCCGATCTGTACCCTCTCGTGTCGATCCACCTGTGCATCTTGTCTCCCCCCTTTGCAGTCGATATTCGAATATATGTTTTATATCTTGTTATATTATACTTTTTCAGCCCGACGTGTAAATCTGTTTTTCTCAATCTGCGTCACATATCGGCGCACTCCTGTTTTCCATCGATCGTGTGTCGCATTCTATTTTATATTAATTCGTTTTGTTTGACCATCCAAAGCCACGGCCGAACAGCCGTTTGATGCCGATACGGCATTACTGCGGATCTCCGGGGGTCCGCCCGCGGTCTCTGGGATTTCACGTGGATATGTTATGGTCTGAAATGGGATCGCTACCACTTCGGGTCTTCGGTGAGTTGATAGGAGCTGTGGCAATAGGGACAGGAGATGAACACCGCGCCCGCCTGGACCGACACGCTCTTGTCATCCAGGATCGCCCCGCAGCTTTTGCAGGTCAACTCCTTGGCCGCCACGTCGCCGGTGAGATCGATCTTCTGAATGACCTCCATCTTCTCCGGCTTCGCGAAGGCCCGCTTGATGACTGCGAAGATGATGCCTCCGCCGATGGCGAAGCAGATGAGGGCGACGATAATACGCCCCACGGTGTTGGTGGCGCTGGGAGAGGCCAGGGAATAAAGATTGAGAAATCCGAATAACACGAGGAAAATGGCGAATATCATGCCGATAATCGCCAGGGGGGAGAATTTCGTTGCTTGCGGTTCTCCGTACATACTACCATCCTAAAACAGTCGGGGGCGTTTGTCAACAATCAACGGCATACATCCATCAAGCGATTTATTGACAGCCGATCGCCCCTTTTGTTACAATGCCCCGGTTCACGCACATTTTTTAAGCACCGGGGCCGGGACGGACGATCCGCCCCTCGGTTACCGGATAATATCGGTCATTCATTAAAACACACAGGCGAAAACGCTCATGACGAATCACGTGGAAAAACAATATATCATCGATGCCATTACGGCGAAGGACTCCTGGCGGATGTTTCGCATCATGTCGGAGTTCGTCGATGGATTCGAAACTCTCCCTGACGTGATGCCCGCGGTCTCCATTTTCGGCTCCGCCCGGGTGAAGCCGGAGGATCCCCGCTACGAGACGGCCCGGACCATCGCCAGGAAACTGACGGACGCCGGCTTTTCCATCATCACCGGCGGAGGACCGGGCATCATGGAGGCGGCCAACAGGGGCGCCGCCGAGGGCGGGGGGTATTCAGTGGGTTTAAACATCCAGCTTCCCATGGAGCAGGACCCCAACGAATACTCCAACATCAAGCTCGATTTCCGCTATTTCTTCTGCCGCAAGGTCATGTTCATCAAATACTCCATGGCCTATGTGGTGCTCCCCGGAGGATTCGGCACCCTGGACGAGCTCTTCGAGGCAATTACCCTCATCCAGACCCACAAGATCAAGCCCTTCCCGGTCATCCTGGTGGGGAGCGACTACTGGGAGGGACTTGCCCGGTGGATTCACGAGCGGCTCCTGGAATCGGACATGATTATGGAAAGGGATCTGGAGATCATCAAAGTGGAGGACGACCTGGACAACATCGTCCGAATCATCAAGGAATTCCACGAATCCATGCAGGAGTTGGACTGATTGACGGGTATTGGTTCATCGGAATCGGGGATGAGAGGGCCGCATCATCTGGGGGATTCTATCCGGGAAGCGGCACGACGAACGGCTCGCGATCGACGTAATATATCGTCTCACGCACGCCCAGCTCCCGAAGCATCCGATACACCCCATCAAAACCATAGGCGATGTCATCGGTCCGATGGGCGTCGGAGGTAACCGTCAGGGGAATGGCAAGCTCCACCGCCTCCCGGATAAGCTCCGGCGAGGGGGACAGCTCTCCCACGGGTTTTCTGAGGGCGCCGGTGTTTATCTCCACCGTCATATCCAGTTTTTTAATAGAGCGGAGGAGGATCCTGGCCCTTTGTGTGTGATCCCGCTTCGGCGGATGAAAGGGTGAAAACACCTTGACCAGGTCCAGGTGCCCCACGATATCGAAAAGCCGTGTGGCGACCATCTCCTCCATGATGTCATAATAGGTCTCATATATGGCGTCCACATCCTTCCCCTCCCATTCGGACTTGTTATAATCGAACCCCCAGGTGTCTATCATGTGAACGCTGCCGATGAGATAATCGAAGCGATAGGCCGAAAGCTCCGCCTCGATGCGCGGACGCTCGGCAGGGAGGTAGTCCACCTCCGTCCCGAAGAGGAGTGTCATCCTCCCCTCCCAGGCCCTTTTTGCCCGGGCCACCGATGACACGTAATCGAACCACCCAGACGCCAGGGCCTCGTGGTTGAACCCCTCGGTGGGGTAGTCGTAGGATTCGGGGCGGGGAAAATGCTCGGAGCAGCCGAAGACGGTCACGCCCTTATCGAAGGCGGCGGCGGCCATTTCCTCGGGCGTGTCCTTGCCGTCGCCGAAAATTGTGTGGGTATGGATATCGATCATGTCTACACTCTGCATGTATGTCCGGGTAAGTCTGCTGATTGTACCATCATTGCGGTGAGTCCGGGGAGAAAAACGTCGTGAACCCGCTCTCTTTGCACCATCAAAACAGAGGCCCCCTTCCCGGGAAGAGGGCCTCTATTCTCAGCATCGCTTTTCAAGCAAGCGGTGTGCGTCCGGCGGTTATTGGATGGAGGCGAAGGCCGTTTCGGCGATTTCCATGATGCTCGCGTCTTCCTTCTTGATGGCCTTGGCGGTGGCCTCCACGTGGGGCAACACGTAGGCGGCGTAGTACTTCGCCGACGCCACTTTGCCCTGGTAGTATGCCGCGTCCTTGCTGTCCTTGTAGAGCGCCGCAAGGCCGGCCCAGTCATCGTCGGTCACTCCCTTGTCCTTCTTGACTGCCTCGAGCTTCTCCTGGGAGATCCCCGCCTGCCAGAGCAGCAGCCACCCCAGGGTGACGTTGCTCATCAGCTCCAGGAAGGGCATGGCGTTTCCGATAGGCACCAGGAATTTGCCCTCGGCGCCGCACTGGGCGAAGAATCCTCCGATTTCCGCCAGTGTGTTCTTTGCCCTTTCCAACTCAAGGGCGGAGTCTTTCAGGACGGCGATGCCCTTACATTTCTCCACCGTCTCGCCGATGAGGGTGAGGAGATTCATGAAGTTCGCGCCCTTGCTCTGACCCAGTTTCCGGGCCACCAGGTCCATGGCCTGGATGCCGTTGGTTCCTTCATAGATGGACGCAATCTTGCAATCCCGCATGAACTGCTCCACCGGATACTCGTTGATATAGCCGTAGCCGCCGTACACCTGGATGGCGTACTCGGTGACTCGAAAGCCCATATCGCTTCCCCAGGACTTGCAGATGGGGGTCATCAGCTCCACGAAGCCGTGGTACTTCTCTTTTTCCGCCTCATCCTCCGCGGCCTTGGCCATGTCGTCACAGAAGGCGATCCAGTACATTAGCGCCCTGAGGCCTTCCACGTGGCCCTTCATCCACAGGAGCATGCGCCTGACGTCGGGATGATTGATGATCGGGACCCGGGGCGCTTCGGGATTCCTGAAATTGGCGAGGTCCGCGCCCTGGAGCCGCTCCCTGGCGTAGTTAACGGCGTGGATGTAGGCGGCGGTGGCGTGACCCAGCCCCTGGATGCCCACACCCAGCCTGGCCTCGTTCATCATGTTGAACATGACGCGCATACCCTTGTTTTCCTCGCCCAGAAGCTCGCCGATGCAGTCGTCGTTGTCGCCGAAGTTCAGGGTACAGGTGGGGCTCAGCTTGATACCCATCTTGTGCTCGATGTTGCCCACGCTGATGTCGTTCAACTTGCCCAGGCTTCCGTCGTCATTCACGCGATATTTGGGCACCAGGAAGATGGAGATTCCCTTGGTTCCCACGGGAGCCCCCTCGATGCGGGCGAGAACCGGGTGAATGATATTGTCGGTGATATCCTGATCGCCGGCGGAGATGAATATCTTGGTGCCGGTAATCTTGTATGTCCCGTCTCCGATGGGCTTCGCGATGGTGGTGAGCGCCCCCACGTCGGAACCCGCGCCCGGCTCGGTCAGGCACATCGTACCGCCCCATTCGCCGGTGTACATCCGGTCCATGTACTTTCGCTTCTGCTCCTCGGTGCCGTATATTTCAATCAGCTTGGCGGCGCCGTGTCCCAATCCGGGGAACATCATGAACGCAAAGTTCGCCGCGCAGAAGAGCTCCTTGGCGGCGGCGTTGACTATCTCCGGGAAACCCTGACCGCCCACCTCAATGTCGTCGGCAACCGTCAGCCAGCCTCCCTCGGTGTACTTTTTATAGACGGCGTGCACTTCCTTGGGGACCTTGACCACACCGTCAACGAATTCAGACGGGTTCTTGTCTCCCAGTTCGTTTGTGGGAAACACATCGTTGACAGCCATCTTCTCCGCCTCGTTTAAAACCATGTCAAACATATCTTTTGAATAATCGGCGAAGCGGGGATATGTAACAAGTCGTTCAATATCAAGCATCTCATAGAGAGTAAAGGCCTGATCCCTCATATCAACCAGCAGATTGGCCATAGGAACAACCTCCTTTATATATTGGAATTATTATTGGAAACGGATTTTTTGCCGCTTTGAAATGAATGAGCGTTCACTCAAAGTATTAAAATACCACTTCTGAAATGTTTGTCAATAAAAATCGTAACACCGTCCCACGGTGTCCCGACGGCAAAGATGAGGCTCACACCGGGGAGATCTCTCGGGATGTTGTCCTCTCGACAGAGCCGTATGACGACCGCCCTGTTTCCTTGTCGAGGATTTCTATACCAATACGTCGTATAGACTCACGCCGTGATACATCGCCGCCGAAATATTCTTAAACGATCGCGGGCGATCCCGTCAGTAGGTTCGTTCCCGTGATGAGATATCCGAAAGAGATACACCACATCACAGGAGGAAAGGATCGGGGGCGCCTTTTTTTACACGGAGTTATTCACGTTCTGTCCCGACAATCCCTCCTGTAAGCCGCCGATCTTCGGGCGGTGGGATCCACATGAAATTCGGGGGATTCTCTCACCCGCATTCGGTCCCGATGGGTCCACGACGAACCTTTTTTCTCCTTAAAACGCCCTTCCGCACGCTATTTTCCAGAAAAACGGCGCCTATGATCGACCGTCATCCCACTTTTTGACTATTTTCGCCCCCTTTCAGTACGCACCGTTCCACTTTTTTCGTCGACACCCGGAAACGTCTCCCTCCCTTACCCACCTCCCCTCCCCCCTTGATTTTTCCCGATCCATGATTATCTTAAGCTCAGTAAGAAAAAAACAAGAAAGAGAGGTACAAACATATGGCAAAGACAATAGGAATCGATTTGGGCACCACCAATTCAGTAGTGTCCGTCATTGAGGGAGGCGAGCCGAAGGTCATCATCAATGAAGAGGGAAACCGTACGACTCCGTCGGTGGTGGCGTTTACCGACGACAACTCCCAGCTTGTAGGACAGGCCGCCAAACGACAGGCGGTCACGAACCCAGAACGAACCATATATTCCGTCAAGCGGTTTATGGGTCGTCGATTTGATGAGGTGGCCGAGGAAATCTCCATGGTCCCCTATGCCGTTGAAAAGGCCGCAAACGGAGACGTACGCATCGGTGTCAACGACAAGAAGTACGCCCCGCCGGAAATCTCCGCACTCATCCTCAAGAAGCTCAAGAAGGCGGCTGAGGATTATCTGGGCGAGAAGGTGACCGACGCGGTCATCACCGTTCCCGCATATTTCAACGACAGCCAGCGACAGGCCACCAAGGACGCCGGGAAGATCGCGGGCTTGAATGTCGGCCGGATCATCAACGAGCCCACGGCGGCGGCCCTGGCCTACGGCATGGAGAGAAAGAGCGACGAAAAAATCGCCGTGTTCGACTTCGGCGGCGGCACCTTCGACATCTCCATCCTGGAGGTGGGCGATGACGTGGTGGAGGTGCTCTCCACCAACGGCGACACCCACCTGGGCGGCGACAACATCGACCAGGCCCTGATCTCGTACATGACCGCAGAGTTCAAAAAGGACCAAGGCATCGACCTGTCCGGCGACAAGATGGCCCTTCAGCGGCTCCGGGAAGCGGCGGAAAAGGCCAAGATAGAGCTGTCCTCGGCCATGGAGACGGAGATGAACCTCCCCTTCATTACCGCCGACGCATCGGGCCCCAAACACCTGACCATGAAGCTGACCCGGGCCAAGTTCGAGGCCCTGGCGGCTCCCATCATCGAGCGGACGGTCGGGCCGGTAAAGCAGGCCATCAAGGACGCGGGATTGTCGGCTTCCGATATCGACGAGGTGCTCCTGGTGGGCGGCTCCACCCGCATCCCCCGGGTTCAGGAAGAGGTGAAAAGACTCTTCGGCAAGGACCCCCACAAGGGCGTCAACCCGGACGAGGTGGTGGCGTTGGGCGCCGCCATACAGGGGGGCGTGCTCTCGGGAGACGTAAAAGACGTGCTGCTTCTGGACGTGACGCCGCTTTCCTTGGGCATCGAAACCCTGGGAAGCGTCATGACGAAGCTCATCGAGCGAAACACCACCATCCCCACCAAGAAGAGCCAGGTTTTCTCCACCGCCGAGGACAACCAGCCCGCGGTGGACATCCATGTGCTTCAGGGTGAGCGGGAAATGGCAGGGGACAACAGGACCCTGGGCAAATTCCAGCTTTCCGGCATCACTCCGGCACCTCGGGGCATACCGCAGATCGAGGTGACGTTCGATATCGACGCCAACGGCATCGTCAACGTATCGGCGAAGGATATGGCAACCGGCAAATCCCAGGCGATCACCATCACCGCATCTTCAGGTCTCGCGGAAGATGAAGTGAACCGGATGGTCAAAGAGGCCGAATCCCACAGCGAGGAAGACAGAAAGCGGCGCCGGGAGGTGGAGGTCCGAAACGAGGCGGACATGCTGATCTACCAGACCGAGAAGAGTGTCAACGAAAACCGTTCCGCCCTCACCGATGCCGATGTTACCGAGGTGGAGAAGGCGATCGCCGAGGCGAAAGAAGCCCTCAAGGCCCAGGATATTTCAAGAATCGAGGCGGCGGTGGAGGCGTTGAAGGGAGCGGGACACGCCCTGGCCGAGCGGCTCTACCAGAAAAGCTCCCAGGAAGCGTCCTCAAGCGGCGGCCCACAGGGATCTGACCACAACGACTTCGCCACATACGGATCGGACGGTTCATCCGACGACGACGTCATTGACGCGGAATTCTCCGAAGCGGGATAATCCGAGAAACACACACATGAAACAGGCGGAAGGCTTTTTTAAGCCTTCCGCTTTTTCACAGCCCCGTTTTTTTTCCGCCGGGACCGTAACCCCAAAGAATCGCACCACCCTTCCTTCACGGGATGAAAACACGCCCGCTAAATTGTCCGTATAAAACTTGCAAAGCACCATCCAGAGTGCTACAATGACATGGAATTGAACGTCATGTCTGCACAAAATACCGCACAGAATCTCGAAAAGAAAGTCCAGGATATATACGGTTTCCTGGACATTGCTCACCCGGAAGCGGGCTGCGCTCTGAACTTCTCCACCCCCCTGGAGCTGCTCATTGCATCTATCCTTTCGGCACAGTGCACCGATGAACGTGTCAACACGGTGACCGAGAAACTGTTTCAAAAATACACCCTCGCCTCCGACTATGCCCAGGCCGACATTGAGACCCTGGAGGAGGAGGTGCATCCCACCGGTTTTTATCGTAACAAGGCGAAGGCCATCAAGGACTGTACCATTGCCCTGGTCGAGCGGTTCGACGGAAGTATACCGGACACCATGGAGGACCTGGTGAGCCTCCCCGGCATCGGCAGAAAAACCGCAAACCTGGTGCGGTCGTGCGCATTTAAAATGCCGGGGATTATTGTGGATACCCACGTGCTTCGCCTGTCGGGAAGACTGGGGCTTTCCGATAAAAAGAATGCGGATAGGGTAGAGATGGACCTGAGGGCCATCACCCCGGAGGACCGGTGGTCTCAGCTTTCATATCTCCTGATCTTCCACGGGCGAAAGATATGCAAGGCGAAAAAACCGCTGTGTGAGAAGTGCCCCGTGACTGATCTCTGCGTCTACTTCGGAGAGCGAAACGCCCCGGTGTAATGAGCCGGAGGAAATCGATTATCATGTAATCGGCGACATGCGCCGTTTTTTTACGCCTATTTTGGAAAACGACATGAGCGATATGAGACCTTCCAATACAAAATATCACCCCCTTCTCTCATACCACTACACCCGGGCGCTGGTCCGCAGGCCGGGGCCGGAGCTGACCCGGGCTCTCAGCATGAACGACACCGCCGGGGGAATAGATCCGGAAGAGGCCCTCGCCCAGCACGAGGCGTACATATCGGCCCTCTCCTCCCTGGGCGTTGACGTCCACATCCTCCCCCCCGAGCCGGACTATCCGGACGGCGTGTTTATCGAGGACACGGCGGTGGTGCTCCCCGGCGCCGTCGCCATCACCCGCCCCGGGGCCTCCTCACGCCGGGGGGAGACGGACAGCGTCGCCCGGGCGTTTGCGGAGCTCGCCCCGGAGCTTACGATCATTCCCATGCCCGAGGGACCGGGAACGGTGGACGGGGGGGACATACTGCGGCTGGGTGAATGCTACTACATCGGGTTATCCGGCCGAACGAACGAGGCTGGCGGCGAGTGGCTGGCGGCCCGGGCCGAAGAGCGGGGGTGCCGTGCCCGGTTTATTCCTGTGGCCGGCTCGCTTCACCTCACCACCGTCGTCACCCCCGTCTCTTTCGATACCATCATCGGCACGGAAGACATCCTGCCTCACTTTTCCGGAGATTCCGTCAGAACAATCACGGTGCCCCCGGGTGAATCCGCCGCCGGCAACGTCCTGGTCGTCAACGGAACCGTCATTGTTCCCGCCGGGTGCCCCGATACCCTTACGATGCTCGATCGGGCGGGATTCGCCGCCGTAGAGGTGGATGTTTCCCAATACGCCCGAGCCGACGGCGCCCTGACCTGCCTCTCGGTGCTCTGGTAGCACACACACCATACAAATAGACACACCCGCCGGGGAGCAGGCCGTTTCCAAACACGGCCGTGCATACCCCGTCCACTTTTTTCTATCCAGCCGAAAACGGCATGCAAACTGCTTTTGCACCTGCAAGAATCCCGTGCGGCCGAGATTTCCGTATAAGAACGTATCGTGCAACAGTACTCCTTAAATCATTACATAATGAGTACACTATCAACAAGGAATACTCACAAGTGCCAAATCGTAGAATACTCATATGTCTGAATAGTCGTATTTTTCAATAAGATTATGTATATATAAACTGGCACACTGATTGCTAATTAAGCATATAGAAAGAGATTGTAGCCATTGGCACATCACTTTTCTCACTCTGAAAGGAATAGATATGAAGAAGGTAAATTGCTGGGAATTCGAAAAATGTGGCCGGGAGCCGGGAGGTGAACACGCGGGTGATATGGGCGTGTGCCCGGCGGCGACCAATGGCAGCGGCAGTAACGGCGGCCTCCACGCGGGACGATCCTGCTGGATCGTCGCCGGCACCTACTGCAGGGGGAAGGTTCAGGGCAGATTCGCCCAGAAGCTCCCCGAATGCATGCAGTGCGATTTTTATCAACTGGTCAAGAAGGAGGAGGCGGCGGATTTCAGCTTGCGATAACGTATCCTTTTAGGAACCGCCTCCAGGCCGGATGCGTCACATCGACGTATCCTGCTTTTTTTGTTGGCGGGGTATTCCAATAGAATATGCACATTTTGGGTGCATGAAAAATATCTACGGAAAATAACCGAATCCCTTGAGCTTTATCATAATAGCAAAAATCTGCGTTATCACCTCCCGCTCATCCCCTCCCTCATCCGCCAGAGATGTATCAGGTTGGCGGCGGTGCGTCCCGCCTTGTGGGGGGAGTTGAACGTCGGCGCACCGGCGTCGTCCGCCGCCGCCCGCTCGTCCTTGTGCGCATACGGGGCCATCAGGCAGAGCAGCGCCGGCTTCCCGTGCTTTTTCGCGATCCGGGCGTATTCGCCCGCGGGAAAACTGATGCCCATCTCCGACCCGCCGCTGTAGCAGGCAATGGCGCCATGGATATCAGGCTGGGAGAGGGCCATATCCAGGGCCTTCGTGTACATGTCCGTTCGAAACCAGGCCTCGGCGAACATATCCAGGGGATTGGTCGGGACGGTCAGGGGCGGTGCGAAGGTTTTGATGATCTCCTTGTGATCACCGGTGAAATCCGGCAGCACACCCCCCGCCCCCTCGATATGCTGGGCGCAGATTAGGGCGGGTCCGGCGGTGTGGGTGAAGATGGCGAAGCCGGGACCGGCAAGTGAGGGGAGGCTCTCTAACGCCTTGGCGGTGTCCACCAGCTCCTCGTAATCCCCCACGAAGAGGATACCTGCCTGTCGGTAGGCGGCCCGGTAGATATCCTCGGAGGCGCTCATGGAGCCGGTGTGAGACGCCGCCAGCCGCCGGGTGGTCTCAGTGAACCCGGCCTGATAAACCAGCACCGGCTTTTTGGGGGTCACTCTTCTGGCGGCCTCCAGGAATGCCCGACCGTCGTCCATCCCCTCCACGAACAGGCAGATGACGTCGGTATCGTCGTCGTCTCCCAGGTAGGTGACCAGCCGGGGGAAGTCGAGATTGACCCGGTTTCCCACGCTGATGAACTTGGCCACGCCCACGTTGTTGTCCATCATGGCGGTGAGGATGGCCGAACCGGTGCCGCCGCTCTGGCTCGCCACCGAGATGCGCCCCTTCTTTGTCGCCGACAGGGGCGCCGCGAACGTGGCGTTGAGGCCGTGGACGGTGTTGAGGCACCCCACGCAGTTGGGGCCCACAATGACGATCCCGAGGCGGTCGGCCGTCTCCCTGAGCTCGGCCTGGAGTCGGGCTCCGTCATCGCCGATTTCCTTAAAGCCACCGGCGAAGATGACCGCGGCCCTGGCGCCCTTCTTCGCCGCATTGGTGAGGGCGTCGGGGATTTTTTTGTGGGGAATGGAAAAGACGAATACCTGGACGTCCTCGGGAAGGTCAGAGACGGAGCCAAAGCCGGTCACACCCATCACCTCCCGGCCCGCAAGGCTCGGGGAAACGGCGAATACCTTACCCGCAAGCCCACCGGACACCGCCGCCGCCAGGGCGTGGAACCCGAGCTTTCCGGGATTATCCGACGCACCCACCACCGCGACGTTTTGGGGATAAAAGAGAGCGTCGAGGCTCTCGTCATGAGATGATGTCATAGACCGTATCGTGAAAATTTAAACCGATCCGGGGGCGGGTCCGGCCGTCCCCGGTGTATGTCGCTTTGTATTACGCGTGGAACTCCCGCTTCATCCGCTCTTTTCTCTTCTCCCGCACCGAGTCCACCGGCTTGAGGGTGGCGGCCTCTCCGGTGAAGAGCTTTTCGATACCGATGCTCATCGCCCCCTTCTTCTTCATCTCCTCGCAGATTTTGCACGGCTCCTGGACGATGTCCGGCTCCGTATAGGCGCTGACAAATCCCTCGTAGTTTCTCAGGATGATCTTGTGATCGCTCCTGCTGATCATATACTGGGGCATCAGGGGGATCTTTCCTCCGCCGCCGGGGGCGTCCACCACGAAAGTGGGAATGGCCATCCCGCTGGTATGTCCCCGGAGCCGCTCCATGATTTCGATGCCGGCGCCGATGGAGGTGCGAAAATGCTCGATGCCCACCGACAGATCGCACTGGTACAGGTAATAGGGACGCACCCGGATTTTCAACAGCTCATGGAGCAGTTTTTTCATCACGTGGATGCAGTCATTGACGCCCCGAAGCAGCACGGACTGGTTGCCGATGGGGATCCCCCCCCGGCTCAGACGGTCGCAGGCCGCCGAGGATTCCGATGTTACCTCCTTGGGGTGATTGAAGTGGGTGTTGAACCAGATCGGATGATACTTCTCCAGCATGGCCACCAATTCCGGCGTGATACGATGGGGCAGCACCACCGGTGTTCGGGAGCCGATGCGGATGATCTCGACATGGGGGATCTTTCGAAGCTCGGACAGGATCCATTCAAGCTGGTCGTCGGACATGGTCAGGGGATCCCCCCCGGAAAGGAGCACGTCCCGCACCTCCGGTGTCTCGGCGATGTACTTGATATCCGCCGCCAGCTCCTTTTTGGACCGCATCCGGTCGTTGACCCCCACCATCCGCCTCCTGGTGCAGTGACGACAGTACATGGTACACTGGTCGGTCACCTGAAAGAGCACCCGATCGGGATAGCGATGGGTCAGGCCCGCCACCGGGGAATCCTCGTCCTCGCTCAGCGGGTCTTCCATATCCTCGGGCACCTTCACCGTCTCGTGTATATCGGGCACGGCCTGCCTGCGAATCGGGCACTTCGGATCTTCCGCATCCATAAGGGTTGCATAGTAGGGTGAGATCGCCATACGGAAGCGGCTGAGGGTCTTTTCTATTCCCCGCTCTTCCTCTTCGGAAAGAGCTATCACCTTTTTCAAATCGTCGAGGCTTGAAATACGGTTTTTCACCTGCCACCGCCAGTCGTTCCAGTCAGCCTCGCTCACGTTGGAATACAGAGATATATCCCGGTAATCTCTCTGTTCTGAAAAATATTTCATCGCACTACCTCACAGAAAAAATACCGACCCGTCATACATTCATGTCGTTTCGGGCCTGGGCAACCGCCTCGGCCAACACAGAAATCCCCTCCTTGAGCGCCTCTTCCGTGATCATCAGCGGCGGATTCATCTTGACCGTGCCGCCTCCCGGTCCCAGAGGGGCATACATCATCAGGCCCTTTTGCACCGAATGTTCGACGGTCCGAAAGGCCAGCTCGTGAAAAGGCTCCTTCGTGTTCGGCTTCACCATGAGCAGCGCCGCCACCAGGCCCCGGCCATTCACCCTGCCGATTATGTCGGGATGGTCATTTTGCAATCCCCTCAGTTTTTCGTGGAGTATCTCGCCCAGGAGCCGGGAATTTTCCACCAGCCCCTCCTTTTCCAGGATGTCGATGCTGGTGAGCGCCGACCGACAGGTCAGAGGATTGGCGCTGTGGGTGGAGGTCATCTCCCCAGGGCCGTAATAGTCCATGAATCGGGAGCTGCCGATGACCGCGGCGATGGGAAGCCCCCCGCTCATCCCCTTGCCGCAGCAGATGATGTCCGGCACGATTTTGTAATGCTCGATGGAAAAGAACCTGCCGCTGCGCCCGAATCCGGCCTGTACCTCGTCGTCGATCAACAAGGCCCCGGCATCGTCGCACCACGCACGGAGCTTGTGCATGTACTCGTCGGGATAGAACCCGGCGATCCCGCCCTGATACGATTCCATCATCACGCCGCAGACCCGATCCTTTGTAACGCCCTGTTTTTTCAGGGAATCGGTAAAGACCGAAAAATCGGTGTTCTCAAACCGATAGCCGTCGGGAAACGGCACCTGTACGAACGTGGGATCCAGCTTTCCGATCCAGTCCTTGAGCGCCGGAATTCCTCCGGCAAGCTGGGAGCCCAACGTCCTGCCGTGAAAGGCGCCCTCGAAGGTGACAATGATGTTTTTCTCCGGCCCTACGGTCCTCATGCCGTGGGTCCTCACCAGTTTGATGGCGTTTTCGGTGGCTTCGGCCCCGGTGGTCACCAGGAACACCTTGTCAAGCCCCGGAGGAGCGAGCTCCACCAGGCGCCGGACCAGCTTCGCCCTCGGTTCGTTGGGAAAGCAGTAGGAGTGAATCATCCCGCTTTCTATCTGGTCGATGAGGGCCGCCTTCATCTCCGGGCGAAGGTGTCCGCAATTCGCCACCAGGACGCCCGAGGAAAAATCAATCCACTTGTTGCCGTAGGCGTCGGAGACGGTGAATCCCTCCGCCCGATCCCAGACCACCAGGGGCTGGCCACTCATGGAAAGGGGCTCGAAGGCACGAAGGTCCTCAAGGAGCGGCAGGGTTTCCGGCACCGGGATGTCCGTTACAATGGTGCGATGGGCGGTCTCGATTTTATCTGTCTTTTTGGGCGTCAGTTCGAAATTCATGTATGCCATCAGTCTACCTCTTTATATCTCTGAGCTATTTTTTCCTTTGCAGCTCCTCGGGCGTCACACACACACCACGGGCCCGAACCACCGTCACGGGTTCTGTGAGCACATCCGCCGCGGAATCGGCGATATCCCGCCGGGCGGCGACAACTTTTCTGGCCTCGAACTCCATCTTTCGAGACGTCTTCCCCGTCTCAACGACGCGGCCCACCGCCTCGATGTAATCCCCTTCGTATACCGGGGCAAGAAACTCCACCTCGTCATAACGGAGAAACAACCCCTCGTCGCCGTCGGTAATGATCAGAAGCTCCGTCGCCACATCGCCGAACAGGGCCAATATCCGGGCACCGTCCACCAGGCCGCCGCCGTAGTGTGCATCGGCGCCGCTCATACGCAGGCGAATCATGGATTCTGGATATTCATTCACATGTGACATCGAATATGAGCATATATTTTCATCATATAAAACAGGCGTCCCGTTCTTTTACAGGACTTCTCTTAAAAAGTTTTTTGTTCTGCCTTCTCTCGGATTGGCGAGCACGTCTGTCGGAGCGCCTTCCTCAACGATCACGCCCTCATCCATAAATATCAGCCGATCCCCCACTTCCCGGGCAAACCCCATCTCATGGGTCACAACGATCATCGTCATGCCTTCCTCGGCAAGGGACTTCATCACTTTTAGCACGCCGCCGACAAGTTCGGGGTCCAAAGCCGAGGTCACCTCGTCAAACAACATGACTTCCGGCTGCATGGCCAGCGCACGAGCGATGGCCACGCGCTGTTTTTGCCCGCCGGAGAGGGATTCGGGATACACGTCCGCCTTGTCTCCCAACCCCACCCGCTCCAGGAGTTCCTTGCCGACCGCCCTGGCTTTCGCCTTCCCCATCTTGAGGACGCGTACCGGCGCCTCGAGCACGTTGTCAAGGGCCGTCATGTGCGGAAAGAGATTGAACTGCTGGAATACCATTCCCATCCGGGTCCTGACGCTGTTGATGTGTCGCTGAAAATCTTTTTTCGACAATGCGTGATCATTAATCAGCACGCCATCCATATAGATTTCCCCGTCCGTCGGCTCATCCAGCATGTTAATACACCTCAAAAAAGTGCTCTTGCCGGAACCGCTGGGACCGATGATCACCAGCACCTCCCCTTTCCACACTTCCGTGTTGATTCCCCTGAGAACATGCAGATCGCCGAATCGTTTGTGCAGATCAACTACCTTCAATACCGTCTGTGAGCTTTTTTTTGTCATCGAATCGCCACTAAAATTACACATGGATTACATCACATATCCGCAAGCGTGGCAAGAACAAAAAAGGGCGGCACAGGCCGCCCTTGATACAAATGCCGCGGTATGCCAGGCATTAAATTCCAAACCACTTGGAACCCAATTCTTCGAGAGTTCCGTCATTGGTAATTTCTTCAACGGCCGCGTTCAACTTCTCCAGAAGATCGGTGTCTTCCTTGCGTACCGGGATACCCATGGTTTCCTCGTAAATAAGATCGCCGACCAGCTTGAGATCCAGCCCGGATTCCTGGATGGTATACGCGCCGATGTACTTGTCGGTAATGACCGCATCGATATTGCCGTTCACCAGGTCAAGGAGCTGATCCATTTCGGTCTTGTAGGTCATCACTTCCACGCCCTCGACCTCATTCGCCTTCTCCTCATAGGTGGTCCCGAGGGTTACACCGACTTTCTTGCCCACCAGGTCTTCGAGGCTCATGATGGAATCATCATCTGCTCTGACGATCAACTGGGCTCCGGACACATAGTAGGGTATCGAAAAATTCGCCTGTTCCTGCCGTTCTTCGGTAATCGCCATGCTTCCGATGATCATGTCGTATTTCCCCGCCAAAAGACCGGGAAGAATCCCCGCCCATTCGACCATCAATATCTCCGGCTCCATACCGATCCGCTCGGCCACCTCTTTGGCATAGTCGACGTCAAAACCGACCTCATCCCCCGTATCGGCATCAACGAAACTAAAGGGAGGGCTTCCGGCGGTAACGGCGATGACCAATGTCTCTTTCTCTACTTCCTGTGCATTCACGCCGGCGACCATTCCCAGCGTAAGTAATAATACTGTGAGCACAATAAAAATCTTTTTCATACCAAACCTCCTAATCAACTGTTATTATTAAGATTTTGGGCTGTTACCCATGCCCACCTGGCCGGATATTATCCCCTTCTTTGAGAGATTGCAAGCTTTTTCTCGTAGCGGTGGAGGAAAAAATTCAGTACTGAGGTAATGACCGCATAATAGAAAGCCGCTATCAGGTATAGCTCAAATGGTTTCCAGGTGGAACTGATGAGACGCTGGGCCATAAGCGTCACTTCAAGGATGGTTATGGTGGAAAGAAGCGATGTGTCCTTTATCAGGATGATCGATTCGTTGCCGAACGGGGGAACGATGACCTTTATCGCCTGAGGAAGAATGATGCGCCGCATCGATAGGGGATAACTCATCCCGAGGGATCGCGCCGCCTCCATCTGACCATGGTGCACCGACTGGATGCCCGCCCTGATGATTTCCGCATAATACGCGCCCGCATTTATGCTCATGGCGATGACGCCCGCGACGAACGGAGAAAGTCTGATGCCGAACTGCGGCAACCCGAAGTAGATGAGAAATATCTGAACCAACAGCGGCGTGGCCCGAAAGAACCATACATAAAATTTAGAGGGAATGCTTATCAGCTTGTTGTGAGACATTTTCCCCAATGCCGAAAAAAGGCCGATGAGGAACCCGAACATAATGGAAAGCGCCGAGATTTCCACCGTCATCAGTGTCGCCTTCCAAAACAGCGGCATGTACTTAATGAAGATCAACCCGAAACCGTGCAGGGCCACCCCCATTCCGCTCAACAACTCCCACGCGTGATTCATTAATTCGTTCATTTCGTGTCTTCCCCTTTACAATTCCTGAAGATATTCAGCCATACACGCAATCCCTCTCACAAAGACATCTTCCCGTGTGCCCACCCCGACGCGGAAGCGACGCGAATCGCCGAAGACGTCTCCGGGAAGCAACAGCACATCTTTTTTATCTATCAGATCGATGCAGAATCCCCGCACGTCCCGGCCCGGCACATCAAGCCTCACAAAGCCGGTATAACCGCCCCGGGGCGGTATCCATGAGAGCATTCCCCCTACCGCCGTCACCAGATCGTCGAAACGGGAGATATTCTTCTGGGCGATGTCCGTATTTTTTTTAATAATCTCGTCCCGGTGCTCAAGGGCCAGGATAGAGAGATATTCGCTCGGTGCGGAGGCGCACATGGTTGTGTAGTCCTTCATGATCGAGGCGGCATCGAGGATGTCTTGACGACGGGAGGCCAGCCACCCCACCCGGAGTCCGCCCAGGCCGTAGGGCTTGGTCATGTCCCCGATGGTCACCGCGTTCTCGAAGAGATCAGCAGCATGCGGGATACGGTCCGCCGGATCGTAGAAGACCCCCCAGTACACCTCGTCGGACACCAGGAGCGCCCCGTGTTTTTCCGTAAGGGCGCCCAGTTCCATAAGCAGCTGTTTCGTCAGGACCGATCCGGTGGGGCTGTGGGGGTGATTGACGATCACCATCTTCGTCCGTTTTTCCTCAAGCAGCTTTTCCAGCCGGTTTGGGTCCGGGACAAATCCCTCCTCGGCGGCCAGGGGAAGCCTCGCTGTCTCCACCCCCATATCCTCGGCCACCTGGAAGAGCGATTGGTAGATGGGGGTTTCAACAATGATTCGATCACCCGGATTGAGCTGGGTGTGCATCAGAAGATAAATCGCCTCAGATCCGCCTGCCGTCACCTGGATGTCGTCGGCTAAGAGCCGGTCATACTCACGGGAGATGAGATCCCGCAGTCTTTCGTCGCCCCTGTTTTCCCGATAGTCAAGCCCCAGGGAGAGGTAGTGTTCTTTCGCCTCGTCCCCCGCCAGGGCCAGTAAGTCGGCTGTGGTGGTCTCGGCGCCGCAGGAGGCGCTGATGTTCGTGCCCACGTTGAATTCGTAATCGACGTAGAACCGCTCCAGGGAAAACAGCGTCACCTTCATGATATCTTCTCCGACTCCAGGAGTTTGTTGAGGATGAAATACGCCACGTGTCGGGGGAGGGTCTCCTTGCCGAACCCGGCGTCGTACCCCAGTTCCTTGGCAAGCTCCGGGGAAATCCGCGGCCCGCCCACCACCAGGATGAGCCGATCCCGCACGCCTTCCGCCTCCAGAAGCTCCACCAGACGAGTGAGATTTTTAATGTGGACGTTCTTCTGGGTCACCACCTGGGAAATCAACAGGACATCGGCATTCCGCTCCACGGCCCGTCTGACCAGCTCTTCGATGGAAACCTGGGCGCCCAGATTGACGGCATCGATGTTCGTGTAGCGCTCAAGCCCGTAATCCCCGGCGTACCCCTTCATATTCATGATGGCGTCGATGCCGACGGTGTGGGCGTCGCTTTCTATGCACGCCCCAAGCACCACGATGTGCCGCCCCAGCTTCTCTTTGATCATTGCATCGATGATTTTCATCCCCGGCACATCTTCCGGCGTCGCCCTTCTGTCGGCAAGATACTTCTCGATCTCGCCGGCGTCGATCGAGTGTTTCGTCCTGCCGTAGAGCACGATAAAGCTCATGCCGGAGCCGATGTCCTCGCAGGCGCTGACGTACGCGTCGTCGACGCCCATCTTGGCCGCCAGCCGTCGGGCCGCCTCCCTCGCCGTCTCTCCGGTGACCCCCGGCAGGGTAAAGGAGAGCTGCACGGCGCCGTCACCAACGCTGTCTCCATAGGGGGTGATGAATCGATGTTTTTTCCCGGACATGGTCACGATTCCTCCAGGAGCGTCTCGAAGGGATTGAAATAATCCGGGGCCTTCTTGACGACTCCGTCTTTCCCCTTACCGCCGTCGGGAGGCCGTTTGATATCGGCGAACATCCCCCGCTCCAGCGCCGAAAGAAGGCCTATGTCGGCGATTTCCCCAAGCATGTCGTGGGCGTTTTTCAGCACCTCCCGGGCGCGACGCTGGATGATACCATCATCGACAAACTGGATTTCTTGCCCCAGCCTTTTGAGGTTGCTGCGGGCGTACCGGGCGCCCTTGATGCTCAGGTATCGATCCCCGACGAAGGGGGTGTGAATGGCCTCGGTGAGCATCCCCACGAGGTGGATGGTTTGGCCGGTCATCACCGAGCAGACGTTGAAGAGCATGTCCACCAGATGCGTCTGGAAGATGTTCCCGGTGACGTGCTTCGTGGGGGGCATGTATTTGATGGGGGCGTCGGGGAATATCTCCCGGATGAGCAGGGCCTGGGCCATCTCCAGTAAAAAGCCGTCTTCTTTCTCCGGGTCGATCTCGAAGGCGTGGCCGAGGCCCATCTGTCGAGGCATAAGATGCGAGTGAAGGGCGAACTGCTCGTTGATGATATCGCTGGCCAGGACCGTGTGGGCCGCTTCAAACGCATCCGCCGTGGTCAGGTAGTTGTCCTCTCCGGTGTTGATGATGATATCCGCCCGGGCGTTTATCATCCGGGAAAAATGCTGATCGACGAAGGTCCGGTAGGGGTTGATATCCCGAAAGATGATGCCGTACATGGAGTCGTTGAGCAGCATATCAAGCCGCTCGAAGGCGCCCATCACCGAGATTTCCGGCATACACAAACCCGACGCGTAATTGACCAGATAGACGTAGCGCCCGATTTTTTGCGCTGTCTCATCCAGGGCCGCACGCATGATGCGGAAGTTCTCCTGGGTGGCGTAGGTGCCGCCGAATCCCTCCGTCGTCGGGCCGTAGGGAACATAATCCAACAGCGATTGGGCGGTGGAGCGGATTACGGCGATGCAGTCCGCCCCCATTTCCGCGGCGCTCACCGCCTGTACCACGTCCTCGTGGATATTTCCTGTGGCCACAATCACGTAGAGGAGGGGCGCATCACTCAAGGGATGGTCCCGCTTTATCCGCTCCCGGTGCTCCCTGTTCTCCTCGATACGTCCCATCGCGCCGTCTACCAGGGGTTTCAACACCGCCTCCCGCCCGTCGTCATCGGAACGGGGGACCGTATCCGGGGATATTTCCTTTTTCGCCACCGCCCGGGCCGCGTCATCGGGACCGAGCCCGGTAGTAAGCATCACGTCCGCGAGAAACCCCGCCGCGCCGGAGGCGAGACCCCTCCCCCTCGACACCGCCTCCACAAAAACATTTGGATAGGGGGTGCCGGATTTATCCGCCCCATCGATACCCAGAAGACGCACGACGCTCCGCTCCACGCTGTCGGTGGTGTGGGAACGGATGTATCCCATGAGATCATTCGTGATATGTTCCGCCAGGGCGCGGCATTCCCTCACAATACCCCGGTCTATGTTGAGTTTCTGCGTCATGAGTCGCTTCGATGCTCCATCACGTCAAACACCTCCACCCCAACGAGCCTTTCCCGCATGGCCCGGAGAAACTCACGCCCGTCAAACCCCCTCCCCTCCGGATTTTCGGGATTCACCGTTACGGCGATCAGACAAAGGGGAAAAAGGACGGCCAATCGCCCGCCGCCCCCCTCCCACCGCTCCTTCTGTCGCCGAGAGATAAAGAGGCGGGTGGCGTCCCTTACGATCAACTCCGGAAACAACCTCCGCCGAATCAGTTCCTCCAGCGTCTCGTCGGTGACGGCGCCCGTGGTAAAAAGATACCCGCCCCCCCCTTCCAAACGCTGTATCGCCCATGCACGGTCGGACACCAGGGTGCCGCACTTGGTTTCCCACTGGATCCCATTTATGCTTAAGGCGACGATTCTTTTATCCGCCGTATCATCAGGAGGCGTAACGGCCGTCCTTCCCGTTGTCAACAGCCCCACGGCATGGGCGGTCTTTTCCACCACACCTTCCATATCCGGCCCCATAACGGCGCCGACGGCCAGCACCACCCCGTCACTGACGCCCGACCCCGCCGCCGCCAGGCGGTCCATCGAGCCGTCCACCAGCACCAGGGTGCACCGATCCTCGTCCAAAAGCGAGGATATCAGCCGGGCCATCCCGGAGACGGTTGACGGCCCCACGAGCACCACCCGAACGTTCCTGTTCGCCCGGGCGACGATCACGCCGCCCAGGGCCGTCGTGTGCTCGGTGGTCCTGAGCACCTCCACGCCCGCCCTGACCTCCTCGTCCCCGGCCAGGTCTCCCAGAACGCCGGTAAAGACAACGCCCGGCCCGATTTCAATTCTCGGCTTTCTGGTATGAAGCAGGGCGTCGACGGCCTCGCCGTCCCTGCCCGTAGATGTCAGACCCAGCGAGACATTCCGGGGGGCCACATCTCCGATAATCCGGTTGAGCGTCGTGGTCTTTCCGCTGTTTTTCGCAAGTCCCACCACCGAGACGACCCGATAGCCGCCTGTGAGAATCAATTCGGCAATGGAGCCGCCACTACCCATACAACGACACAAATACATCCATGAGGGCCGGGCTCTCCCGGAGAAGATTCAGGGATATCTCCGCGTGATCCTTGGTATATCCGTTTCCTATGAGCATCACCGCGTCCGAACCGATCCCCTCGGCGCCCAAAGCCGCCTTGGTGAAGCTCGAGGCCATGGAGAAGAAGTAGATGAGACCGGTCTCTTTCGTGGCCAAAATCGATCCCATCTCGGTATTGGGGATATTGACGCAGTTGATGGTGATGTCCGCCATCTCTCCCTCGGTCAGTTCACCCACCGCCTTCTCCACCTCCAGGGGATTGGAGGCGTCCACCTGGATCACGTGGTCGCAGAAGCCGAGCTGTGAGATGCGTCTGGTGCTGGCGTCGGAGTGACCGGTGCCGATGACTTTCCCTGTGATGCCCGCCCGTTTTTTCGCCTCGTAGGCGCACAGCATCCCGCTCTTTCCCCCGGCCCCGATAATGAAAACCGTATCCCCGGGTCGTACGAGTTTCGCCGTCTGGGCGGCGGCGCCGGCCACATCCAGCACCGCCAGGGCAACCGACCTCGGCATATCCTCCGGCAGCTTCGCAAAGACGGTTCGCTCGAATAGAATCGCCTGGGCCGACACGTCCACCTGGTCCCGATCGTCCTTGATCTCGAGAATCGCATCGATGGAAAGCGGCGTCAGCGACAGAGATACCAGTGATGCGATGGCGTCCCCCGGTTTCACCCCGGCGGTATTCCGAATGGCCTTGCCCACATCGTTCACGGTACCGATGAACATTCCTCCGGAGCCGGTGACCGGATTGTGCTGCTTGCCCCTGGTCTCGACCGTCTTGAGGATGATGTCCGCTATTTTTTTCTTATCGCCCCCGGCTTCCTGTTTTATCTGGGTGAAGGACGCGGAGTCAATATTAAGGGTCTGGACATCCACCAGAATTTCATTGTCATAGAGCTTCATCGTGTTGTCAATGACATCCGCCGCCTGGGGAAGCACCCCCTTCGGCTTGACGACGCGATGCGCGCCGTATTTATCTCCCATTGCCATAGCGTTTCTCTCCTCATTCGATGTCAGAGCTGTTTTTTTGTAGGTAATCACTATTCTATATCACTTCGCAGATAGCGGTTCAAGTCAATTCGACAGAATTTCAGAGCGTTTCCGAAGCAGCCGGGATGCTTTCACTCAAAAAAAACGAACAGTTAACTCCGAAATTTCACTATCTCTACTTCCGGGTATGGTATGATATGGGCTAAAAAATGGCTTATTAATTACATATCTCTTTACCTGAATACAGGCACACGTATCCCTCATGGCGACGGAACGGACACAGGAACTCAAGCTGGGTACATTTCTCGGCGTATATCTCCCCACGATCCTGACCATCCTTGGCGTCATCATGTACCTCCGCTCAGGCTGGCTGGTGGGACACATGGGCCTTTCCCGGACCCTCGTCATCGTCACCCTGGCCAACGCCATCACCCTTATCACCACGCTGTCGTTTTCATCCATATCCACAAACATCCGGGTGGGGGTGGGCGGAGCCTACTATATCATTTCCCGGAGCCTGGGCCTGGAGATCGGCGGCGCCGTCGGTCTGCCTCTCTTTTTGTCGCAGTCGTTCTCGGTCACCCTCTACTCATACGGCCTTGCCGAATCCCTCGTCATCGTCTGGCCGGATATTCCCATCGAGCCGGCGGCCTTTGTGATCGTTCTCATGGTGGGGTGTCTCTCCATGCTGGGGCCGAAGGTCGCGCTGAGATCCCAGATCCCGGTACTCGCCCTGATCGGCATGTCGCTTCTGGCCCTTATTTTGGGGGTGGTCATCCACGCGTGGAGCCGGCCGGTGCCCACACCGCCCCCCAGTGGAGACGTCCCCTTCTGGGCCGCGTTCGCCATATTCTTCCCGGCGGTCACCGGCGTCATGGCGGGTCTGGGACTCTCCGGCGATCTGAAGAATCCGGTCAGGTCCATACCCCGGGGATCGATCCTCGCGGTGCTCACCGGATTCTCGGTGTACCTTTTCATCCCGGTGCTGCTGCTTTTGGGCGCGGGGAAGGGAGACCTGAGAAACAATCCCCTGGTCTGGACCGATATCGCCGTCCTGGGACCCTGGTTGGTTTTGCCGGGATTATGGGGCGCCATCTTTTCATCGGCGGTCGGCTCCATGCTGGGCGCGCCCCGAACACTCCAGGCCCTGGCCAACGATCGGATGAGCCTGAGGAGACGCACCAGGGATATCAGCGAAAACACAAAGCTGTTTTTAGGCCTCATCCTCTCCATGATTATCGCCCTGGGCGCCGTGTTTCTGGGCAACCTCAACACCGTGGCGGCGGTGGTGACCGTATTTTTTCTGACGACCTACGGCGTGATGAACATCGCTGCGGCCATCGAGACCCTCAGCGGCGATCCATCGTGGCGGCCGAAGTTCCGCATCCCCTGGATCATAAACCTGCTGGGTGGGCTGGGGTGCCTCGGGGTGATCTTCCTCATCAGCCCGGCGGCGGGGGTCATCGCCATCTCCGTGGAGCTTCTCATCTGGATATTTCTCTCCCAGCGGGAACAGCAGGCCGGATGGGGCGACGCCCGGCGGGGATTCTATGAAACCGCCATCCGCTGGGCGTTGATTCTCCTGGCCCGCCGTCCCATGAGCGCCCGAAACTGGCGTCCTCACGTTTTGGTCTTCGTCTCGGACATGATAGAGCATCTGGACCTGGTACGGTTCGGTAACTGGTTCAGCCAGGGACGGGGCGTGGTGTCGGTCTGCGAGCTCATTGAGGGGAAAATATCCGATATAAAAATAGACCTGATGGGAACCCGGGAGGTGATGCAGAAGACCCTGGATAACGAGGGACTGGTGGTCTTTCCGGAGATACACGTAGTCAACGACGTGGTGGACGGCATCGTAAACGTCACCCAGGCCAATGGCCTTGCGGGGCTGCAGAGCAACATGATCCTGCTGGGCTGGCCCTCGGAGAGAAAACGTCTCTCCCAGTTTCTCAAAATCATGCAGCAGCTCGAGATGCTCAACAAGTCCTTCATTATCGGCCGCATCAAGCCGAAGTATCTCTTTCCCCGGGAGGGGACACGGCCCTCGGTGCACGTTTGGTGGGGCGGTCTGGAGCGAAACGGCGATCTGATGCTGCTCCTTGCGTACCTCCTGACCCGGAATCCGGAATGGCGGGGGGCGGAGATCCGCATCATGAGCATCGCGAACAACAAACAGATGAAAGCGGACACCGAGACCTATCTGAACAGACTCATTCCAGAGATCCGCATCGAGGCCGAGCCCCACGTCATCCTCCGCCCCCGAAACAAGAGCGTCACCGACGTCATCCACGAACAGAGCAAGAACGCCGACGTGGTGATGTTCGGCCTGGCCACCCCGGAGCCGGGCACGGAGGGAAGATACGCGAGTCGCCTGGAAACCCTCGCCAGCGACCTGGGCACCGTATTCTTCGTGAAAAACTCGTCCCTCTTCATCGGAGAGCTGGTACAACCCCGGGACGAATACCCGGAGGACAACGAAAGCTTCATCGAACCGCCCTCCCTCAAGACGCCTGAGTGAGCGATTCCAGCCGGCGGAATATCGTGCGGCAGACCAAAAGAAATCCCGGGGGATATCCTCCGGGATTTTTCTTTATGTGACCGCATAGAGGCGGCTTCTTTTGCCTGTTCCCTACGATTCGCCCGTGATCGCACCCCCTCCGTCGGCCATGTCCCGAATGGCCTGAGTCAGCCGATCCCGAGAGTCCTCCGCCTCGTCAGAGAGCTTCCGCCCTCGAAATTTCATCAGCTCATCGAAATTCGATACTCCCAGGAATCTCTCGGCGCCAATGATTACCTCAGGGGAGACGTCCGGGAAATTCCACGCACAGGTCCTGATGTTGTAATAGTAATACTTTCCGATGTCGAGCTCATCGGTCATGATGTGAATCATCGGGTTTTCGACGAGCTGAATATAACAGACCTTGAGGATTTTCATATGTTCAGTATACACCGAAATGAAGTTTGGGGCGATCCATTTCGATACAACCACTGTATCCACACACAATAAAAAACCGGGGAAGGGGGAATGATCCCCCCGCCCCGGTATGGAAACGGTACCCTTTCGCCCCTACGAGGAAGCAAGCGGCTTTCCGGTCACCTTCTTCGAGTATCCCTTTTGATCGAGATACTTGGTGACACCGCCCATGAAGAAGGGCCATCCGGCGCCCATGATCATGCAGGTGTCGATATCCTTGGCGTCGGAGACCACGCCCTCATCGAGGATCATTCGGCATTCCTCGGTCAGAACGGTCAGGAACCGGTCGATCACTTCATCCTTGGCAAACTCCTTGTTGCCCCGGGGCCAACCGGAGGCCACCTCCGGGTCCACGTTGCCCTCCCAGTCGTACACGCCCGGCTTCTTGAGCTCCACCATCTTCTTGAGTCCCTCGGAGATGTAGAACCGGTCTCCGAAAGCATTCTTGAGGGTCTCCGCCACGTGCAGGGCCACCGCCGGGCCCACCAGGGCCAGAAGGCTGAACGGTGTCATGGGGAAACCCAGGCTCACGCAGAAGTCGTCAATCTGTTTGAAGTCGTTCTTGGATTCATCCACGATCTTCATGATCTCCGCCATCCAGCGGGTCAGAAGCCGATTGACCAGGAACGCCGGGGAGTCTTTCATCAGGATGGAGGTCTTCTTTATCTTTTTACCCATGGCGAACGCCGTGGCGATGGTCACATCGTCGGTCTTTTCGCCCTTGACGATCTCAAGGAGCGGCATGACCGCCACCGGGTTGAAGAAGTGAAAGCCCACCACGCGCCCCGGCTTTTTGAGGTCCTCCGCCATTTTTGTGATGGAGAGGGACGAGGTGTTGGTGGCGAGGATGGTGTCTTCGGCGATGAATTCCTCCACCTCACCGAAGACCTTCTTCTTCAGCGGCAGCTCCTCCAGGACCGCTTCGATGACGTAGTTACAGTCCGCGAAGTCCTTGTAGTCCAGGGTCCCCTGCACCAGGGACTTCAACCAGATGCCCTTGCCCTCGCTGATGCGGCCCTTGCTCGCCCACTTGTCGATCTGGCCGTGCACATAGGACAAGCCCTTGTCGACGAACTCCTGCTTGATGTCCTTCATGACGATGGGACATTCATAGCGCTGCAGAAAGAGGCTGGCAATCTGGGCGCCCATCAGACCCGCCCCGATGACGCCGATCTTCTTGATCTTGGCGGGCGGCACTTCGGGCACACCCACCGGCTTCTTGGCCCGGCGCTGCACCAGATCGAAGCTGTACACGCCGGCCCGGCACTGATCGCTGATGATCAGGTCCCCCAGCGCCTTGCTCTCTTCGTCGAATCCCTTGTCCAACTCCCAGTCCTTCGCGCCCTTGATGAGGTCCAGCGCCCGGTAAGGGGCAAGGGCCGCGCCGTGGACCTGGGCGTCGATGGACGCCTTTGTGGCGTCATAGAGTTCATCGAACTTCGACCAGTCCGGTTTTTCCCGCTTGAGCTTCTCTTTCCCGTCGACGATATCGACCAGCTTCTCAAAGGACATGTCGTAGAATCGGCCGTTGGGCAGAATCCAATCGGCGATGCCCAGCTCGTGGGTATCGGTCGCTTTGAGCATCTTGTTGCGGTTCAGGGGATTGGTGATGATGACCTGTATCGCCTTCTCCGGCCCGATGAGCCGGGGGAGCAATTGTGTTCCGCCCCATCCGGGCACCAGCCCCAAAAAGCACTCAGGCAAAGCCACAATCGGCACGGCGTCGGAGATGGTGCGGTAATCACAGTAGAGGGCGATTTCCAACCCACCGCCCATGACCGCCCCGTTTATGGCCGCCAGCGTCGGGACCTTGAGGCCCATCAGCCGTTTCATGGCGTCGTGTCCGGTCTTGCCTATCTGGTATCCCTCGTCAAACGTCGTGATATCCTGGGTGCCGTCCAGGTCCGCGCCCACGGCAAATATAAAGGGTTTCCCCACCAGCATCACGCCTTTCACACCCTTCTCGGCTTCGACGGCGTCCACCGCACTGGAGAGGGCTGCCAGGCCGCCTGTACCAAAAGTATTGGGTTTGGTATAGGGCTCGCCATTATCCATGGTGATGATGGCGATTTTGCCCGCCCGGGAATTATTGAACGTGACGCGAAAATCGGTTACTAATTCTTGGTATGCCATTTTATTCCCTCCTGATAATTCGGCATTGAATGATCCGCTACTTCGCCAGGAGATTCTCCCAGAGAACCGTTCCACCCTGGCCCAGCCCCACGCACATGGTGGTCATGCCGTATTTTACGTCCGGCCGCTCACGGAAGGCGTGCATCAGGTGTATCATCAGCCGAATGCCCGATGTGGCCAGCGGATGGCCGAAGGCGATGGCGCCACCGTAGATATTCAAGCGCGGATCGTCCGGTACCTTCATCCCGAATTCATTCATGAAGGCGATGGCCTGCACGGCGAAGGCCTCGTTGAGCTCGATCAGCCCGAAGTCGTCGAACTTCATCTTGTATTTTTCAAGCGCCCGGTGCGTGGCCGGAATCGGCCCGTATCCCATAATTCTGGGGGGAACGCCCGCAAACGCCCAGCCGATAACCTTCATGGCAGGCGTATACCCGAGCTCCTTGGCCTTGTCCAGCGACATTAAGAGCGCGCCGCTCGCGCCGTCGTTGAGTCCCGAGGAGTTTCCGGCGGTCACCCGGCCGCCCTCCCTGAAGGGGGTCTTGAGTCCGGCGAGACCCTCCATGGTGGTCTCCGGCCTGGGTTGCATATCGTAGTCGGCCACCATCCAACCCTCTTTCGTATAGACGGTCATGGGAACCATCATCTCGGCCATTTTCCCGTTGTCCAGGGCCTTTTTCGCCTTCTGCTGACAAAGCAGGGCGTATTCGTCGCATATCTCCTTTGATATATCAGGGAACATGTCGTGCAGGTTCTCGGCGGTCTTGCCCATGTTGATATCGTCTACGGAGACGATCTTTTCCTGGAAAAGCCGCGGGTTCGGGTCCGCCCCGTCGCCCATGGGGTGATGCCCCATGTGCTCCACGCCGCCCGCCAGAATAATGTCGGCGGCGCCCATGGCAATCTGCCCCGCCGCGTAGGTCATGGCGCTCATGCCGCCGGCGCACATGCGGTCTATCGAGCAGCCCGCCGTTTCGACGGGCAGGTTACTGGTGAGCACGGTGGTCCGGCCCATCGTGATGCCCTGGTCTCCCCACTGGGTAGTGGCGCCCCATATGTTGTCCTCGATAAGGTCCGGGGTTACTTTCGGGTTTCTCACAAGCAACTCGTCGATGACCTTGGTGACCAGGTCGTCGGCCCGGGTATCCCAAAAATATCCCTTTTCGCCGGCGCGACCGAAGGCCGTCCTGATACCGTCAACCATTACCACTTCTCGTGTCTTTTGAGCCATGGTATCCTCCTGATTGGTTGTTATTGAGATGCAATACGGGATCGGTTTTCTACATACAATTTCTTCGGTTGTTTCGCATGTGTCACCATCACACGCATCAACATAACCTACTGGAATAAAAGAAAAAAACCGCTTCCGAAAACCGCTTTAATGAATGAGTGTACATTCATTTTTTTGAAAAAGCAAGCCTTTTTTAGAGAAAGAAAGGGGGAGCAAAAAACAATTAAGGATCAACGATCGTGTATGTTTGTAATAAAAAAACACCGTTTTCAATGACTCTCTCATCGTCGGAACACGGTGCGTGGACTCTCCGGAATGCGAAGAAAGGCAGTGTGTGTGAGGGGAGTATAACGTCGTTTATTCCGATGCGGGGGTGGATTTTTCCGCACTTTTCGTTTTCTCGGTGCCGGTTTCCTTCTTGTCCGAAGAACCGGACAGGTTCGTCTCCGTGCTCCGTTTCCCGCCGGAACCGTTGGCCCCGTTACTTTTTCCGGCGTAGTCGGTGGCGTACCAGCCGGTACCCTTCAGAACGAAACTGGTATTTGAAATCAGACGCTTGATCGGTCCGCCGCATATTTCACACGTGGTGAGGGGATCTTCGGTTATCCGCTGCATTACCTCGGTGACTTCACCGCACTGCTGACACTCATATTCATAGATCGGCACTCAAAACACCTCCAGTCATTTCATGGTGTACAGTACTATCAGTATATCGCTTCACTTCAATACACTTTATAACATAATCATGGGTTTTCTTGATTTCAAGTCATTTCTCGATATATTTGCCTTTAAAACTAGTAATATTACCTCCTTTTTTTCCGATTGTCCAGAATTTTTTCTCCCTTCAACCCCAGCGAACTCCGTGGCACCTCCGAAACACATCAGACTGCACCTCCGGTACACAATCGATGCAGCCGACGATATATCTCTTGCCTTCCATCAGCCTCGTCCGGAAGCGGGACGCCTTCATGAACAAGTATCATTTTCGGCTCCCTCACCCCCGCCGGCTTGCGGCCCGTTCCGACACGTACATACACCCAATGCAGCACGATTGACAATTTCGTCCCGTTTCTGTATGATGTATGTGGAATGAAATCACTATTCAAAAGAAAAAAAACCGACACATCCATCGTCACTCGCACGGCGGTGGACGCCACCGTGCGCACAAGCGAGGAAGACTGGCTGCATAAGGCGCTGAACCACTACAAGGAGAAGGTGCCGTTCATCTTCGTCGACGACGCCGGAATCGGTATCACGCAGCAGGATCTGGAATCTGCGGTGAACCTGATCCGCGCAGCCAAGGGCAAGGCGGGCCTCCCCTGGAAGACCATCGCATCTGTCTTGGTGGGAATAGGGCTTTCCGGTGCAGGCGTGGCCATGGTGGCCGCGGCGATCCTGGACCCCGAGCCGACAAGCAAGCTGGGGCTGCTCATAGCGGGGGGGATACTGCTTGCCTTTACCGGCGGTCTGGGAACCCTCTCAGCCCTGGGAGTAAAATTTACCATCACCGGACGGGGCACCGGCGGCAGGGAGTTCAAGATAGAACCGAGGGATTGATCCCCGCTTTCCCATATACTTAAAATGCACATCGGCCGCCTTTCCGATGGCCGATATCGTGTTGCTCCTGCGGTGTCTTGTGCTCTTCACTCACCCAACATCCGTCCGGGGCCGAGTCGTCCCGATCGTATGGGAATCAGCATCCACCCGCCAACCCACCATCCCCCGTACCTGATATCGACCGGATCGACGACGCCACGAATCACCCCGCCTCCCGAGGGGCGGCGAACATCCTCGGTGCCGATCGGGCGTCGATATTTACCTATATATCCCGGCCCGAGCCGGTCGGAGAACAATCAGCCCTGGCGGGCGATCGATCGTGTATGAACGAGCCTTTCGATCTCGTCGATTTTTTTATCAACGTCCGACCGTCCCACCCGGATTTTGCCGTCATCCATGACACGACGGGCCGAAAACAGATAGGCGAGTGAATCCACGATACGTCCCATCCCCTCCATCGCCATAGATGCTCCCAGAAGACATTCGAGGCTTCCCGGCCGCGTACGGAGCACACGACGAAACAGGGCCGCCGCCTCATGATGGTATCCCATTCCCATGAATCGGCCGGCCAATCGGGCCAGCGAGTTCAGGCCGGTCTCGCCCCTGCCGGAACGGATCTTTATCCACGCCAGGTATTTGATGACCATCAGTGTTTCATACGTCTCCGGAGCACCGGCGGAAACCATCCTGAGGGCCCTCATCGCCCGCCGGATATCACACTTGGCGATAAACTCCCTTGTCATGGTCAGAGCGCGGTTTCTGTCCCGGGCGGTCATCGGATTTTTCGCCTCCCCAGACACCACCCTGGTGACAATGCCCCCTCCCTCGATGCGCATCAGGCTTCTTGCCCTGTTGTGATACTTGTTCGCGAGATGAAGGCTCCCCCTTCTGTCGAACGTATCAGCGAGAATCCTGAAAAACTCGGGCCGTGCGGGATCGATTCGTACGATGTTTCCCGATGAGGAAAACGCAAGACCGTCCCGCCCGGAATCGCAGTCCGTGGATAGCGGGGAACGCCTGTCATCCAGCACCCGCTCGGTCGCGCCAATCCATCGGAAACGCATGTTTTCCACCTCGTACCGACGATATCGGGTGATACCCCTCCCCTCCAGTGCCATATTCACCGCCTCGTGCATGGCACACCAGACGTCACGTCCCCCCGGGATGACACAGCATTTCTCTTTAATATCACATGACCGACGAATGTCTGTACGCCGTGACGGGGGCTGAATCACCACTCCATCGCCGTCGGTACAAAGGAAAAGGATTGGAAAGCTGTTCGTTCTGAGAGTATCCGCGGTCAGGTGCCGCGTGATTTCCTGAAACACCGCTTCGGCGTCATGCCGGGGGATGCCGTCCGCGCCGGACACGAACACCACCAAATCCGCCAGCATCAGGGTCTGCCGGCGTCGATGAACCAACTCCGGTGAACCCGGGGCCGTGTACACGTCGATATTGATCCACCTGTTTCCGGCGCGTCCGTACACAATGCGAAGATGATCAAAATAAAGAGTATCGCCGTCGGGATCGACATAACTGGTGAGGGTGGAGCGAAATCGCTTGTCTGTCTGTTTGTAGAGGCGGCGCAGTATCCCGGTTTTTCCGGCCCTGGGAGGCCCCGCCAGGACGATCTTCAGATCGATGGACGTGTCAAGGAGGTTGACCTCCCTCATTTACAACCCCCCCGTCGCCCGGGGCCGTCTCGGAAACAACACCAGTTGATTGACCTCCTCGGTCGATTCGTCGACGAAGACCGGGTAGTCGCCGGAAAAACATGCGTTGCAAAACGTGAGGCCCGTCCCCTTCGCCCGATGCATCAGCCCCTCCAGGGTGAGATACTTGAGGGTGTCAACGCCGATGAATCTGGCGATCTCGACGCATTCATGACACGAGGCGATCAGTTCCTCCCTGGTGGGGGTGTCTATACCGTAAAAACAGGAGTGAGTGGTGGGGGGAGAGCTGATGCGCATGTGGATTTCCTTTGCGCCGGCGTTTCTGATCATGCCGATGATCTTCTGGGACGTGGTCCCCCGGACGATGGAATCATCGATGACGACGACCCGCTTTCCGGCGAGGACCCCTTTGACCGGATTCAGCTTTATCTTGACGCCGAAGTGACGAATGCCGCTGCTGGGCTCAATGAAGGTTCTGCCCACATAATGGTTCCTGATGAGCCCAAACTCGAAGGGGAGATTCGCCGCCTGGGCGTATCCGATGGCCGCGGGCACGCCTGAGTCCGGCACCGGAATGACCAGATCCGCCTCGATATCGTCCTCCTTTGCGAGCTGTTCCCCGAAGGATTTCCTGATGGTGTAGACATTCTGCCCGAACACCATGCTGTCCGGACGGGCGAAGTAAATATATTCAAAGATGCAGAAGGCGGGCTTTTTCTTCGGGAGGGCCATGTAGGAATGCATACCGTCGTGATCAAAGAGGATGATCTCCCCCGGCGCCACGTCCCGAAGATAGGAGGCGTTAATCAGGTCCAGGGCGCATGTCTCCGAGGCCACCACGAAGTCATCCCCGAGCTTTCCCAACACCAGGGGTCTGAACCCCCGGGGATCCCGGGCGGCCAGAAGCTTCCCCTCGGTGAGCATCACCAGGGAATAGGAGCCGCTGACCTTGCCCAACGCATCGATGAGCCGGTCGACCAACGCGTCCTTCTTGGAGGCGGCCATGAGGTGTACGATCACCTCGGTATCCATGGTGGACTGAAAAATCGACCCGCCCTCTTCAAGATCCCGCCGTATGCGGGAGGCATTGACGAGATTACCGTTGTGGGCCACGGCCAGAGCGCCCCGGTAGCTGTTGACCACAAAGGGCTGGGCGTTTTCCAGGGTTGAGGATCCATACGTAGAGTAACGCACGTGGCCGATCGCCATGTGTCCCGGGAGGGACTCCAGGGTATCCTCGTCGAAAATGTCGTTCACCAGACCCATGCCCTTGTGAACGTAGCAGCTGGAATTATCCATCGTGACGATGCCCGCGCTCTCCTGCCCCCGGTGCTGAAGGGCGTACAGGCTCAGGTAGGCAAGATTGCTGGCCTCGGTCCTGCCGTACACACCGACAACGCCGCATTCCTCGCCGAATTTGTCGGGATTGTGTGTGTTCACATTACATGTCCCTTCTCATTCCTCATACCGCTTTACACGGCAATCATGCAGGGCGTCGGATGACGCCGGATCCGTTGTTTTACTGTGAGTCTCCGAAGACCCGGGAAAAAATCGTATCGGTATGGCGGATGTACCACACCGGATCGAATACCTCCTCCAACTCCTTCGAGGAGAGGTGATCGGCAATGGTATCATCGGTCCGGACCAGGTCCATGAAATTCTTCCCCTCATCCCAGGCGATCGCCGCCAACCGCTGGACCACGGCGTAGGCGTCCTCCCGGATCATCCCCTTGTCTATGAGGGAAAGCAACAGCCTTTGGGAAAAGATCAGCCCTCCGGTCAGCCGGAGGTTTTTCATCATGTTATCAGGACGGACCACAAGCGTGTCGATGACGCCCGTGATGCGTCCCAGCATAAAATCCACGAGGATCGTGGAATCCGGTGCGATAACCCGCTCCACCGATGAATGGCTGATGTCCCGCTCGTGCCACATGGCCACGTTTTCCAGGGCCGCGAGAGCATTGGCCCGCACAATCCTGGCAAGGCCCGTCAGGTTTTCGGTGAGGATCGGGTTTCTCTTGTGGGGCATGGCCGACGATCCCTTCTGCCCCACTGCAAAGTATTCCTGGGCCTCCAGCACCTCGGTGCGCTGAAGATGGCGTATTTCTACTGCGAACTTCTCGATGCTTGATGCGATAATCGCCAGGGTGGTGAAAAACTGCGCGTGCCGATCCCGCTGGACGACCTGGGTGGAGGCGGGAGCGGGCTTCAGTCCCAAAGACGCCATGACCAGCTCCTCCAGTCGGGGGTCTCCCGTGGCGAAGCTCCCCACCACTCCCGAAAGCTTACCGGTGCGCACAGATTCCTTCGCGTCCTCCAGGCGCGCCCGGTTTCTCTTCATCTCGTCGTACCAGATGGCGAGCTTGTGTCCAAAGGATATCGGTTCTGCGTGGATGCCGTGGGATCGGCCTATCGTGATGGTGTCCTTGAATTCGTACGCCCTCCTTTTGAGGACCGCCAGCAGTTCATCGATGTCTTCCAGTATAATGTCAGCGGCTTCGCACAAGAGCAGGGCCAGGGATGTATCAAGGATGTCCGACGACGTCAGACCCATGTGGATGAAGCGTGAGGACGGCCCCACATATCCGGCGACGTTCGTCAAAAAGGCGATGACGTCGTGTTTGGTCGTCTCTTCGATTTCAAGGATTTCCTCGGTGTTAAACTTCGCCTTTTTCTTGATGACGGCAAGATCGTCTGTGGGGATTTTCCCCAATTCCGTCCATGCCTCGCAGGCGGCGATTTCTATGGCGAGCCAGGTGTCGAATTTTCTCTCATCGGTCCAGACGGCTCCCATCTTGGGGCGGGTATAGCGGGGGATCATCGATAACGCCTTGAAAACCGGTTAACATGCATCGCACGGGAAATATGGATTATAACACGTCTTGAACCGTTTTCACAAAAAAAAAGCATCCCACCCTCTCCTTGGAAGGTAATGGACGCTATCGATAAAAAAACGGGGGGCCGATTTCTCGACCCCCCTTCCGCGTGAATATGAAGGTGTGTATGAGCGTGAGTTATATCATGAGGTTCAGGTTCCGCTTCCAAGTGCACAAATCATCGCAGTCACGTTTGTTGCAACAGATACAGGTGTCATTCATCCAGCCACGAGAGGGCTTCCGCCATGCTCTTGAACTGCCGCAAGACTTTTGACAAATCGGATTGAGACGCAACTTCTTCGAGATTCAGCTCAACAAAGGCCGAGCTGACGACCTCCGCGTTCTTTGATATCCCTCTGGCCATAATCCTCTGCTGCACCCTGCCGAACGCTTCCATGACTTCCTTCGGCGGCGTTTTGAACTGGGTGGTGTCCACCAGGTTCGTAAAACCGGGACGTACCTTATCCAACGCTTTATCAATATCCGTCATAAGGTTTGGTACGACATTCACATTCTCCCAGAAACCCATCAGCGTGATGAAGAGTCGATTGATGTCCGGATCAACTTCAAACAGATAATTATCGGTTTTTGCGATCGTCTCTCGTGCCATTGTTTCAGTCCTTTTGAAAAAGTACAAGTAATTTATTCATATATCCCCTTTGTGAGAGATACCCTCCAACCATAAGGCCGGCATGCTACACAACGGAAGCTCTCGACGATTTTCTTGTACAATCAAAAGGGCAGGTTGCATCATTCGCCCAAAGAACAGCCCCATGTACAGTAACCGTGTTTATTTTTCGTCCAGCCATGCGAGGGCTTCCGCCATGCTTTTGAACTGTCGAAGTACCGCAGACATTCCGGAGTGAGACGCGACTTCATCCAGGTTTACCTCAACAAACGCCGAACTGACAACCTCCGCGTTCTTGGACATTCCCCTGGAAATAAATTTTTTCTGTATACTCTCAAAGAGGTCTCTGACATCTTTGGGAGGATTTTTCAGCTGGGTTACGTCCACAAGATTCGTGAAACCGTGGCTGAGCTTGTCGAGAGCCGGATCTACATCCGTCAGATAGTTTGGGACGACTCCCGCATTCTCCCAGAAGCCCTTCATTGTGATGAAAAGCCGGTTGATAGCGGGGTCAACTTCGAACATATAGTAATCGTTCTTTGTTATCATTTCTCGTGCCATTTTTTCTTCCTTTCATTGCCGTCCAGAGATGATACTGTAATGACCTCTACATACTCCATAAGCAATCTGCGTGCCATAATCGTTTTGATCCCGCTTTTTCAATGGCATATATTTCTATTATTTTCAATATGTTACCGTCCATCCTCCGGTCTCCCCACCCGGGTGCGTTTTTTTATGAAAAACAACGTGCTTCCGAATACCCTTTTTCGCTCATTTCCGAATAATACAGCGATTACAAATACTTAGAAATGCAAAATATTATACACAAAACGTAAAATATTTTGCATCTTTATTGTTTTATCATGTTGGTATGAGTAGCATCGCGTGCCGTCAACGTTTTAGAACAGGTGCGACCGCCCTTTTCCCGACCATTCTCGAAACACGGCACATACCGGCGTATGGAAGACCATACCATCCCGGTCGACGATGTGGCTTCTCGACGTAAACGGTGTTGAACGATCGAGAGATTGTTTTTTACACACATCCCGACGTATTTATAGTAAACTCCCGGTCAGTCGGGATGTATTCCCATCTTCATTGTGGTATACTACGGCCATGAAACAGGATGTCATCAACATCGTCAGGGAATCGATAGACAGCCATGGAATGCTTGTACCCGGCGATGTCGTGATCACGGCGATCTCCGGCGGGGCGGACTCCACGGCGCTCTTGACCATCCTCACGCATCTTCAAGAGGAATACGACATCCGTGTGGAGGCGGCCCATGTAAACCACGGCCTGCGCGGCGCTGAATCCAAAAGGGACGAAAAACACGCCGTCGCCTTGGCTCGATTTCTCGGGCTCAACGTTCATGTAACCCACGTCAATGTAAAGGAAATCGCCCGGAGGGACGGGATAAGCATCCAGGAGGCGGGGAGGAACGTCCGGAACGCCTTCTTCAGAAAAACACTCGAATTTTCAGGCGCCTCCAAGATCGCTACCGGCCATACCAGGGACGATAACGTGGAGACTTTTTTGATGCGCCTCGTCACCGGATCCGGACCCCAGGGGCTCTCGGGCATCAGTCCGTACGATCCACCCTATACCCGCCCGCTGATCGACGTGACGCGTTACGAAATAGAAGATTTTCTCCGAAAGCGGGGAATCCCGTGGGTGGAGGATTCGTCCAACATTTCCCCCACATACACCCGAAACCGCATCAGAAGCGAGATCATCCCGGCGCTCCTCAAGATTAATCCCGGTGCGCAGGAGAACATCGCAGGTGCGATCGGCCGGCTTCGAAAGATGTATGAATCGGTGGACGTAAAAGCGGAGGCCAGGGTACGTCCCGGGGTGACGCTATCGATCGGGGAGGTGGACGAGCTGCCGGACGGCATAAAAAAAGAGGTTGTCAAAAAGCTCATCTACAGCGCACAGGGCTATCGGAAGAAGCCGCTTCGCATTGGTGACACCCACATCAACGCCGTCTGCCGTCTGATCTCCGGCCCCTCCCGAGGAGAGCGCTCCATCGATCTTCCAGGCGGACTGAAGGCCGTCAGGACATATAACAATCTTACAATCACATCCGGCGGCCCCGAATGTGATCCAAAAGGAACGGTACAGATCGCTGTTCCCGGCAGGACCGCCCTCGACGGCTGGAAGGCGACGATTACGGCGGAATTTTTGGAGCGAGAGCGGGACACACACGAACGCCAGGAGTCTTCGCCCGACGGGCCCGATTCCCGTATCGCCCGGGGGAGTGATTTCGCCTATCTGGACGCCGACCTGCTCTCCGCCCCCCTCTCCGTCCGCGCCCGACTTCCCGGCGACCGCATCAGCCCGGGGGGCGGCGGCGGCTCAAAAAAAATAAAGGACTACTTCATCGATCGGAAGATAGAACGATCCCAGAGGGATTCCATCCCCATCGTCGCCTGCGGTGAGACTCCCGTATGGGTGGTGGGATTCACGGTGGATCGTCGTTTTCATGTCACCGAGAAGACCGAGCGGATTATCAAACTGACATTTATCTCGACGGACCCGTAGATCGGGCGATCGGCGGGGAAAAAACAGGCGGATGTGCGGTCCCGGCGCATGCACGCATCTGAGAGACTTTGAGGCGTCCACCGTTCGCGTCCCGAGGGAAACAATGGAGGGGACCACGACCTCCCCGGATTATACGCCGGCATCAATATATGAAATGGTGCCGTTGGGAATCACCCCCACCCGGGTGCCGGAACCGTGCGACGCCTCCAGGAGACGCCGCGCCTCCTCCCACGAAGCCACCCTCTTGACCACCTCCCGGTTTTCAATCCAGTCGGTGAAGGTCCTGTCGTAATGGGGCGCCACCAGGATAACATCAAGCCCTTCCCGAATCCGGGCGATGGGGTAATGCCTGCCGCCGTAATTCCGGCCGAAGCTGCGCTGGAAATAGTGGGGAATCTGTCCCTCGGGGGCGTTGGCGACGACCACCACGGTGCCCGGACGACCCCGAAGCGCCTGGTCCCCCAGGGCCACGGCGATGAATAATTCGTTCGCCTTGATAAATGCGTTGGAGATGATGACATCGCGATCTTCCGGCGCGGGATCAAGGGCGTAGAAGCTTTTGGCCTGTTCTACCGCCTTATCATGCTGTGCCAGAACGTCTCCGCAAAAAAAGACCGCCGTCTCTCCCCTGCCGTTGACCAGGACATCCACCTTGAAGTCCAGCCCCGCCAAGCGCGCCGCCTCCCGGATGTCCGCCTCCATGACATTCCCGTCAAACCGGCCCAGGCCGCAGGTCTCGGGAGCGATACCGTGGACCTGGATGTGATAGTGGGCGGCGCTGTCTATATGGGACACACCGGGGAGCATGATCTTTCCTCCCCCGGAAAAGCCGGTGTTGGCGTGGGCCGTCACGCAGCCGATGCCCACGACCAGGTCCGCCTCCGCCACCTCCCGGTTGATGAGTACCTTCGTCCCCCGGGACGTCTCCCCTTTGAGCACACAGTGTTCATAGGCGTTGTGGTTGAAGACGCGAAAGCGCTCCAGAATATCCGGGCTGAGCTTCTTTCTGAATTCGTGGGAGGTATGGGCGCCGTGGTTTCCCAGGGCGCAGACGAAGGTGATCTCCCCCTCATCGATGCCCCCGGCTATCAGCTCCTCGATAACAAGCGGTGCGATCTCCCCCACCCGGGTGGGGCGGGTGATGTCATCGAAGACGATGACGGCGGTCCGCTTTCCCCGGGCCAGATCAAGAAGCCGGGGGGAACCGCACGGCGAGGTCAGCGCCCGCCTCATGTCGTCGGTGGAAAGGGGAGGGGACTCGGCCCCCCGCATGGGATGCAGGGTCACGTCCCAGTCGTCGGGAAGATCGATGGTGAGGGTCCGGTTACCGTACCAAAGCAGTTCGGGCAGGTTCACCTTCATGATCGGCGGCGCTCCATGCTGTATGAAATTCTCCCGTCTGTTATCCCCGCAAGAGACGCACCGTTGTATCCAATACGGCGGGATGTCGGCTGTGAAATCGTGAGACGAGACTATCTCTGTCTCAGTTCAAACAGGCAGGTATCGTCTCCCTTCGCCTTGCACTTGGTTTCGATCACCAGGTATTCTCCCCTGCCGAAGGCTCGATCGGTAAAATACTGGAGCGCGCCGGCATATGGAGAGCAGTACGGCTTTCTGCTGACGACACCACGACACATCGTGCAGTCGTGTACGTTGAATTGCGGGACATCGCCGATCCCGTTTTCCACGTCTCCCCGGTTAATGGCGGTTTTGAGCAATTCAAACCCTTTATACAACAGCTCTTTGGGCGACAGGTCAGTGAATTGATCGAGTATCCGCAGAACCTGGTCGGTCTTTTCGGCGTTTGTGTATCCCATCTGCCGGAGAATCCCCTGGGCTCCCACCACTCCCACCAGATCAACCGTCTTGTAGTACAACATCACCAGTTCGGCGTTTGTATAATTCTTCTCCCAGGTATAATCGGGAACGCTTTCCAGCACACGCCCCATGCCGGCGTTCCTGAATATCATGTCTCGGGCCCGGGGACCCAGGACATCTCCAAGAGAGTCGTAGGTTGCCCTGATTGAGATGTTGGTGACGGTCTTCTCCGATTCACTCATGAGATACTCCACGATAGATATGAATACCCGTCGTGAATTGTGAATGAAAGCCACCTGTTCCCGGCGGCGGTTGTCATCGGTTCTTCCTGCACTTTAATCGATATATACCATACTGTACGGTCTTTCTTCAACCACGTAACATCTTGCATAAAAGACGAAAACTGTTCCCTGAAAGATCCCTCTACCGCTCCATGACCTGTGCGACACGTCGCTTCCCGCCGGTGAAAACAGACATACTCCTTATATCGGCTTTTTTCCTTCACAGAGCCTGCTCTTTATGCGGGCGCTCGAGATCGGGCGCCCGGTGACGACACACATCAGCTCTTCTTGTACACCTCATCGGGATCAAACACGCGCGTGCCCTCTTCAACCATCTCCCCATCGACCACCCTTCGATAAAAACAGGTGCGGTATCCGGTATGGCACGCGGCGCCGCCGACCTGGTCCACGGTAATCAGCAGGGTGTCTTCATCGCAATCGACGAAAATATTTTTTACCTTCTGGACGTTCCCGGAGGTTTCCCCCTTTTTCCACATACCGTCTCTGGAGCGGCTGTAATAAACCACCTCCCCCTCGGCAAGGGTTCGCTCCCAGGCTTCCCGGTTCATAAATCCGACCATGAGAACCTGTCCATCGGCATGATCCTGTATCACCACCGGCACCAGACCATGAAACTTCTCAAAATTCAACTCTATCATTCTATCAATCGCCTATAAAAACCGTTTCTGTTTCTATCATCAAAAGAGACTCAACGCAAGTAAAATGGTTTTCCTTGATGACTCCAAATCCTTTGACACTCGAGCATATACGATATACAATTATCGCTTCATGGGAACGGCACTTTTGCATATATGACGTTATGACCATTTCGAAAATCACCGAACCACCGCACAGCTTTTGCACAACGGACGAGTACGCCCACCGCATGGCGTTTTTTCAGCGCTCATTGGACTATTTCATGAAAATGCTGGAGCATGAGCCTGACAATCCCCCCGCCTGGGGACACGCAGGGTTGCTCCTGTATGAGCTGGGACGCACGAACGAGAGCATAGAATATTTCAACAGGATCATCGCCCGTGATCCTGACAACGCGATCGCCCACGACGCCGTTGGATTCATTGAAATGGAGCGGGGTCGCTTTGCCGAGGCCTCCCGGCACTTCGAAGCCTCGCTTTCCGGGAATCCCGGGCGTATCGACATCGTATTCGATCTGGCGCTGTGCCTGATGAACACGCATCGACTGGAAGAGAGCCTGCGGCACATCGAATCGATACCGGAAGGAAACCGGGACGTCCGGGCGTGGTTCCTGCTGGGGAAAGCCGAAAACGCCAGGGGGCTCAACCCCCTGCCCCTCTACCGCCGAGGGCTGTCCGTATATCAGGCGCCGGACGGTCCCGTTCGGGAGGCGGTGTATGCGGCGAAATGCCAGATGCGGGGAATCATGTATCATGCGCTGGGTGATAGACATCAGGCGATTAATGCGTTTTTAGAGGCGGGAACACGGGCGGCCCGCACCGACCAGAATCGAATGATCCTTTCCGGGGACACCCTTGAATACCTGGTCAGGAACGATTTCATCGACCGGACTCGAGCGCTGGCCAGCGTCGGAGCATAACACAAAAGGCAGACTCCGGCCCCGACCTATTCCACACGAATATCCTTTATATGCAACTCGCAGGAGCCGCTTCGGTTCCATCGGTTTTCGCGAATGGCGAAAACCGCGTCCACGGTATCAATGGGATTATTGAGAAGCCGGCCCTGTCCGAAGGCGATGGCGTCCCAGTTCATCTTGTCATCCTTGAACACCATTCTCAGGTGATTTCTCCCCACGATCCGGGCCTCCTTTACCATGAGGCACCGGGTGAGGAACTGCGGTTCCGGATTTCCCGCGCCGAAGGGCATCATCAGCTTGATTTCGTGCAGTAGGTTTCGTTTGTGGATATCGGAGAGAACGATCTCAGCATCGATCTTCACGGTGGGGATGAAATCCTCGTCACAGGTCATCTCCCGAACAACCGCGTCAAATCTGTCCCGAAATTCCGAGATATTCCCCTTTTCCATGGACAATCCCGCGGCGTATTGATGTCCCCCGAATCCGATGAGGAGCTCTTCCAGCTTCGTCAGCCCCTGATAGAGATGAAACCCGTGAATGCTGCGGGCCGATCCCTTGGCGATTCCGTCGGAGAGAGACATCATGATAATGGGTCGGTAGAATCGATCGACCAGACGGGACGCGACGATCCCCACAACTCCCGGATGCCACTGTTCCGACGCCAGCACGATGGAGCAGTGTCCATCGAGCGTTTCATGGTCTATAGCCTCCAGAGCCTGGCGGAGCACCTGCTCCTCCATTTCCTGGCGCGTTCGGTTATCACGATCCAGATCACGGGCGATGGCGAGGGCTTCGGCCGGGTCTTCGGTTGTCATAAGACGGACGCTCTGGTCGGCGCTGCCGACCCGGCCCGATGCGTTAATCCGGGGCGCAATACGAAAGCTGATTTCCGTGGTCCCCACATCCTTTATCCCCGCGATCTCCTTCAGTGCCACGATTCCGGGCCTGTCGGTCTCATTGAGCTCCATCAACCCGTATTTCACAAAGAGACGGTTTTCCCCTACCAGGGGAACAATATCCGCCACCGTTCCCAGGGCCACCAGGTCAAGATAGCGTTTCAGGTTCGGGAGATCATCAAACGTCCCCTCGTCCCTCATGCGCATCCTCAGGGCGACCAGCAGGTTATATGCGATGCCCACGCCGGCGAGGTTGTCGTGGGGAAATCGGCAATCGGGCCGTTTCGGGTCCAGCACCGCCAGGGCGTCGGGGAGTACATCGGGAACTTCGTGATGATCGGTCACAACGACCGAAATCCCGAGGTTTTTGGCTAGTTCGATTTCCCGGTGATTCGATATGCCGCAGTCGACGGTGATGATGAGTTCGGCCCCCCGACCGGCGATATGCCTGACGGCGTCTTCATTCAAGCCGTATCCCTCGGACACGCGGTCCGGGATGTAATACGAAACGTCGACACCCAGGGAGCGGAAAAAGAGGACAATAATGGACACCGACGTAATGCCGTCCACGTCGTAATCGCCGTATACCCATATGCGTTTTCCGGACACGACGGCATCCATCACTCCGGAAACCGCTCGATCCATATCCACCATCAGAAAGGGATCGGGCATATGGGAGAGATCGGGGTAAAGGAACCGATATACATTATCGGGATCGTTAAATCCTCGGTTCACCAGGAGAGAGGCGGTTATCGGCGAAATGGAAAGGGAGTATATCCGACTCAGGGCGGATACAAGATCAAAAACCGCCGCGTCATTTGTCGTCAGCGTGTCCCAACGGGCATCCGATATTGATGAATTGTTCATTTAAATAATTATAGGCAATGCGGCACTACCTGTCAAGCGTGATGGGCTTTTGTGCGTTTTAAAAACTTGACTTGGATATCGTACATGATACAATAAATTTTACTTATATGGACCGGTTTCGGTGGGAAAAAGAAACGAGCACCGGGCTATACAGCTGTTACATCACCCCACGGGGGTGAGTCAGTTTGTGTCCGATTGTGTATAGGCCGTTGATCGATTTATATAAGACCAATCAATTCATTTTTTTCTGCATACATAGTATTGGATAGACCGTGAGCGGAGTAAACAAAGCCATCCTGGTTGGAAATTTGGGGGCGGACCCAGAGGTGCGATACACGGCCAACGGCACGGCCGTCACGACGTTCAACATCGCCACAAACGAACGATGGACCGATCGCTCCTCCGGCGAAAAGCAGGAACGCACCGAATGGCACCGGGTTGTGGCATGGGGCAAACTGGGAGAAATCTGCGGAGAATACCTTTCCAAGGGCAAGCAGGTTTACATAGAGGGGAGAATACAGACACGGTCGTGGGACGACCGGGACGGCAACAAGCGATATACCACGGAGATCGTCGCCAGGGAGATGGTCATGCTGAGCGGAAGCGGCCCGGGGGCACGGCCGTCGGATGGTTATTCGGACTCAAATGATTATTACAACCAGGACAGAAGAAGCGGACCACCGTCCGGCACTCCGGGTCCACCCGACGACGACGATATCCCCTTCTAACACCCGCTCATGACAGAAACATTTTCAGTTATAGAAGATGATCTGAAGGCCCTGGAGTCGGAACTGGCAGACAATCTCGCATCGGATGTCACGTTGATTCCAAAAATCGGCCGTCATCTCTTCTCCTCCGGCGGGAAGCGCTTTCGCCCGTCGCTGTTGATATTATGCGCGCGCCTCTTTCACGGTGATCGCCACCAGTATCTTCCCCTTGCGGGGGTAATTGAACTGATACACGCGGCCACACTGCTTCATGACGACGTGGTGGATAAAGCCGACATGCGTCGGGGTGTGCAGTCGGTCAACCGACTGTGGGGGAACGAGGCGAGTATTCTTGTGGGCGATTTTCTGATCTCTCAGGCCTTTTCCATCATGGTGGATTCCGGCAGTCTCAGGATTCTTCAGATCGTATCGGAAACCACCAAGAAGATGTCGGAAGGAGAGATGTTCCAGATCAGTCTTGGGGATAGAATAGACATTAGCGAACAAGAGTATCTGAAGGTCATTTATAACAAAACCGCCATATTGATTTCGGCCGCATGTCGTATCGGGACCATCCTCGGCGATGCAACCGAGGAGGACGAAGAAAGAATCGTCCGCTTCGGCGAGGGACTGGGAATGGCGTTTCAGATCGTCGACGACGTTCTCGATTATGTCTCCAGGTCGAGCGATCTTGGGAAACCGGTCGGAATCGATTTTACCGAACGAAAACCGACGCTTCCGTTGATATACGCCCTGAGCAGGATGAACGATGAGGAGCGCGCGTATGTGACCGGGTTGTTTTACGCGAACACCCTTTCAGACGACGAATTCAGGGAAATCGCCCGGTTGGTCCGTAAAAACGGCGGGATTGATTTTTCCCTTAAGAGGGCCGCTCATTACGTGGATGACGCAAAAAAAGAACTTTCGTATCTCATGGATTCGGAAGAGAAACAGGCCCTGATAGGCATAGCCGATTATATCATTGAACGAAGCGCCTGACGGGTACTGATATACGATAAAAAATCGAAGAAAGGCGTTATATAAAAATACCGATCTTATACTTTCCACCTGTTACTCTATACAAGCAGGCCCAATGGTAGTTGATAACACAACTCCTCACAATCCGCATGTTGAAGCGCTACTGGTTGAACTGATGAAGGCGCAGCGCAGCGGTTTTATGTATCCACCCGGACACCCCACCAGAAAAAACATACTGGTGAATACCTACCATGTTTTCCGCTCTTTTTTAGATGAGGAAAACGAATTTCGTCTCACGGTCGGCAAGAAAAACCTGAAATACAACGACATTCCCATAGGCGGAGACGCCGAGATACAAGAAAAGCTCTTTCAAGAGCTCACTCTAAAAAATATCAGTGAATTGACCTTCAAGCACGACCTCACCATCAGTGAGATGGAGATTTTCGTCGATCTCCTCAACATGAACAGCAGGGATTTCAGGAACGAAGGCGGCGCTCAAACTCTCTTCGTAAACAACAACCTGAAGAGTATTGCCGTCAAGGAAGCCGACTACGACACCCTCTTGAAGAACAAGGAAGAGGGAAACGACGATACCCTTGAGGAGGGAGAGCAAGCGCCTGAGCCCGTCCCGGAGGAGGAAGTACAGGAAGAGGAGGAAAAATTACCTGATATCCAGGAAGAGGAAAAAGAGGAACTCCACAAGGAAATCGACCTGTACCTCACCGCCCTCTCGCAGGAAAGAGACCTGAAAAAGTATCGCAAGATACTGCTCAACCTGGTAAAGCTCTCGGAAAAACTGGCGGAAGAGACACGAACAGGCGAACTGCTTACCATACTCATCGGTATAACAAGGGAAGTGCTTCCGAAAAAGAAGCGCCCCCGGGAGTTACAGGTTCTCAGTATCAAGGCGATCAAACGATCCGTCACCACCGATGTCATCAGTTCCGCCATTGATACCTACTGCAACAAAGGTGATGTCAACAAGGCTGAATACAGCGCCCTGATTAAAATTATCGGTGAAGACGCCATTGAGCCGACCATTGAAAAACTCATAGTAAGTGACAGCGCATCAGAGAGACGGAATCTCATACAGATAATCGTCGGCTTCGGTGAACATTCCCGAGGCCCTGTAGAATCCTACCTTTCCGATGATCGCTGGTACGTCGTCAGAAACATGGTCTCGATTCTGGGACACATCGGAAACGAGCGCTCCCTGGGACCACTCATGCGTATCATTAACCACGATGACGTCAGGATTCAGCGTGAGGTGATTCACGCCCTCACGAAAATCGGCGGGAAGCAGGTTATTGTTTTCCTTCTCAAGCTGCTTGAGGACGCCGAACCGCAACAGGCGATCATCATTATCAACGCCCTGGGAGTTCTGGGAGACACAATGGCCACAGCACCGCTGGTGGACATCGCCAAAAAGCGGGATATCCTGTATCGCAATTATGAATTACGAAAAGAAGCCATCAACAACCTGGGGCGCCTGAAGTCCACTGAAGCGATCGACGCTCTGGGAAAAATTCTTCTGAAAGCTGAATTTCTGGGGGGACTCAGAAACGAAGACCTCAGAATCTCCGCGGCAAAGGCGCTGGGGCGAATCGGCGGTGAAGAAGCCGTCGCCTATCTCATCTCTGCGGTACAAAAGAGAGACAGAATCATCAGACGTGCCGCGGAAAGCTGCCTGGCCAGTTTGGGATATAATCATGAGCACATTACAGGATGAGAAACAGCGAAAGCAAAGCTTCATCAGAGCGATGAAGATCCTTAACGCCGCCATCTCCAGCCTGAAGCTTTATTCACCCAATCACCCATCGGTCTCAAAGTCTCTGGATGATCTGTTTAGCATTATCCAAGCACTCATCGATGACAAGGATCGCATCGTCATCGCGGTCACACGAAACATCCCGATTCTGGATGGGATACCGGTATATGAAAGCGATGTCGCCATACAATCCTTCGTCAAAATGATGCAACAGCGGGGGATAGAGCTGATTATCATCAAGTCAAAATTGAAACAGGAAGAGCTCGTTCCCTTTCTGAATATCCTCAGGGGTGACAAACAAACCCTCACCTCCGAAAACCTGACCCTTCTTCTCGAACAAAACCGCGTAAAAAATATCCTTATTAAGGATGTAAACTTCAATCAGCGGGCGAAAGAAGCATATTTCGATGCCATCGGCTCCATTAGCAGGGTGCTCGATGATGTACAACATGACAATGTGGTCAACATCTTTGAGAGCAAGCGATCGGTCAAGGGAATGATCAATTCCATTCTGGTCGATAAAAACATCCTGCTTTCTCTATCGATGATAAAAAACTTCGATGACTATCTGTTCTCCCACTCGGTAAACGTCTGTATCCTGTCGATTTCACTGGCGGAGGAGCTGAACTACGGAGAAGATGAACTCACCGATATCGGAATGGCGGGGCTGCTTCATGATATAGGCAAGATCAAAACCTCCCTGGAAGTCCTGCAGAAACCGGGCAAGCTGAACGAGGAGGAATGGGAATTGATGAGGCAGCACCCACAACTGGGAGCGGACCTCCTCAAGGAACAGGAAGGATTATCGGAAAAAACGATCAGGATAGTGCTGGAGCATCACATGCGGCCCAACGGCAAGGGATACCCTCAATATGATCCGGGCAGGGAACCTTTAACCCAAAGCCAAATCGTCGCCATTGCGGACACCTATGACGCCGCCACGACCATCAGGCCGTATCAGGAACCGCTTTCCTGCACGGGCGCCATTAAGCTGATGCGGCAGATGTCCAGGGAAACAAGTGAATTCGACAGGAACATGCTCGCATCTTTTGAAAAGATGATGGGCGGCTATCCGATCGGCACAACCGTCCGGCTCGACACCAATGAAATCGGCTACGTCACACGGTACGGCTCCAAGAAGGAGGCGCCGATGGTAAAAATCTTCCTCGACAGAGCGGGGCAGATGCTGAACGAGCCAAAGGAAGTGGATCTCAACGAAAAGGATATGGAAACCGGCAAGCCCTTTCGCAATATTATCGACGAAGTGGACCCCATCGCGAGGAACCTTGACCTCAACCGGATACTGGAGTCGTAATGCGAAACATCCGGGGGACCGGGAGTGAAGAAACAAAAAAACGCCGCGGGATATGATCCCGCGGCGTTCTGTATAGACCTACAATCTTGTACCGCCTGTCAGATATCAAGCTCTCCCAACGCCCACGCGGCGGCCCGACGGACGTTCGGAAATTTACTCTCCAGCATCTTAATCAGCAGCGGCTCGGTTGCCTTCAGGCGAAATGTGCCCAGAGCCGTCACGATGGCTTCATCGAGCTCGGCGTTTCGTGAAGGAAGCATCTTGACCAAAAAACCCGCCACGGATTTATCGCCTATCTTCCCCAATGACTCCACCGCCTGAATTTTCGCCACTATGCTGGTATCTTTGAGCATCTGCAGCAGGGCCGGCACTCCCTTGTTCTTTCCCATATCCCCGATCGCCCGTATCGCGCTGACGCGTATTTCCTCATCGGGGTCCCTGAGGGAATACAGGAGGGGCACCAGGGCCTTCTCGTGTTTCATCTTTGAAAGAGAATAGATATAGCGAAGCTTCTCCTGCTTGGACGAGTCCTTGTATGCCTTGAGGACATCGCCCAGCTCGGAGAGCGCCTCAAGCTTCAGCAGGGCGTCTGATGCGCGTTTTCGAACCTCGGCGTCCTCATCCTTCAGTGCGCCGATTAAGGCATTTTTCCTGTCTTCCAGCATAGCTACGTTTGCATATCCTGATATGACGGAACTACTCCCCTGCCGTCCGCATGAACAATCGCCCGCTTTACCGCTCGAAACAGTGCTCGTTCGCCGAGCAGCGCCAGGGTGTTTATTCCCGCTTTGACCGAATCGTCTTTCAATCCGTCCGGGTTCCGCACCGACAGGGCGAATACGACATCCCCATCAAATGTGGAGTGTATGGGGGATATCACCCGGGCCAAAGACGACTGCGCCATTTGCGCAAGCTTAATGACCCCGCTCTTGGGCAGTTCCACATTGGTCGCCACCACGGCAAGGGTGGTGTTCTGGCCGGGGGGCATGGCCCGATCAAATCCGAGGCGAATCTTCTGTGCGGTATCGATCAGGTTTTCGGGATGTTCGGGATCCCGGGTCCCCGCGAGAATCGATCCTGTCTCCCAGTCCAGGATATCACCGAAGGCGTTTACCACCACCAGAACCCCCACGATAACACCGTCGATCGATTCGCTGGCGGTTCCCAGACCTCCCTTCATCGCCCATCCCGTGCCGAACAGCTTCCCGACGGATGCGCCGCACCCAGCACCCACACTCCCCTGAGAAAACCCATCCGCCGACGCGCTCTGTGCCGCCCGGTATCCCATCTCCTCGTCGGGCCTAACCGCCGGATTACCTATCCCCAGGTCAAAAATAATCGCCGACGGCACAACGGGAACGCGGGCATAAAAGACGTCAAGACCCACACCCCGCTCTTCAAGATAGCGAAGCACACCTCCTGATGCGGAGAGCCCGAACGCACTGCCGCCGGATAGGGTAACGGCATGAACGGTATTGGCCACATGCAGTGGAGAGAGGGAGTCCACCTGTCGAGTTCCGGCGGCGGTTCCTCGAATGTCTATCCCCCCCACTGCGCCGGTTTCGGTCATCACCACCGACACGCCGGTCATGGCATCATAGTTCTGGGCGTGTCCGACCAGAATCCCCGGAACATCCGTTATGCCGTCATGAGGTATATCGTCTGAACGATTCATTGTAACTTCTCACGTATGCCCGGTCAAGACATTTTCCCCAACGGTACCAACTGGTTTTCATGGCACAAACATCCCGAGATACATGTCCATGAGGGTTCTTCCGAAAAATATGAAACAAACCGCTCCCAGGGAGAGAAACGGGCCGAAGGGAATTTTCATCTTCTCGTCGCCTGAATGCCTCATGTGCATAAAAATTCCACAGATGGATCCCACAATACTCCCCAGGAGAATGGTAAAAAAGACGCCGCCGATCCCCAGAAACGCCCCGATCATCGCCAAAAGCTTCACGTCCCCCATCCCCATGCCCTCTTCCTTTGTCCACAGGTAATAACCGAGGGCGGTCAGTGCCAAAAATCCCCCGCCGACGAGAATGCCCAGGGCCGATTCCTTCCACGAAATCTCCGGATTAAGAAACGACAGGGCGAATCCGATGAGAATCCCTGGGATCGAAATGACGTTGGGTATGATCTGAAAATCGACATCAATCATCGTTACCACGATGAGCGAAGCGCTCAGAATAAAATATATGACGAAAGGGACGGAAGGGCCGTAGAGATAAAAGAGTCCCGTGCACACAAGCCCCGTCAGCAGCTCCACAATCGGGTATCGCCATGATATGGGGCGCGCGCAGCCGCGGCATTTTCCCCTGAGCGCAATAAAGCTGATCAGAGGGATATTGTCATACCAGCGTATCGGCTCCTTACACTCGGGACAGCATGATCCGGGATGGACGATCGATTGTTCCCGGGGAAGCCTGTAGATGCATACGTTCAGGAAGCTGCCGATGATCAGCCCGAAAAAGAAGGTCGCGATCTGTATGAATAAATATATATCCATCAACAATCCAGATTGTTTTCGGCCCGGCATGAAAGGCCGGGCCGACAGGGCATGTATATACAGGCGTGTGGAAGAGCCGCAGCTCCCCCCGAATATACGGGCGGCCATATGAACGGGGCATTCATACTGCCCGAGAGATACCGCCCTCTCAGGCCAGATATAATCCGACGATCCATATCAAATAGAACACGATTGCGGCGACACATGCAAAAACCGCTTTCTTTTTGTTCCCCTTTTCATCATAGATGGGAAACGCGCTGAAGATAAAAAGAAACAGCGCCAGGATCCAGCCGACGAAACCGACTCCCACCAAAACCGACCAGCCCCGATGCGGGCCCGTGGGCCGTGTGAGTGTATCCATGACCTCTTCCTCGGTCATGTTCGGATATTCCTGAGCGATGTGATCCGCGAGCCACAGGTTGGAGCGATCAATCCACTCGGTCATGGGCGTAAACGGCCCTCGTGCGGCATTGAGAGAACTCCTGAGGGTTTCAATGGCGAATATCGCCGTTTTCATATCCCCCCGCTTCGCCGCGGATTCCCCGATGTCCCAGAGGGCTTCGGCGGAACCCCTCACCCAGGGATTCAGGGGCGCATACCACTTGATGGCCCTGCCGTGGTGAATAATGGCCGATATCTCATCGCTCGCTCGGGCCGCGTCCACTGCACGGTTGTACTCAACAACGGATCCCACGTATACCCTGCCGAGCACCATGGCCAACAGCACGACAACGAACATGAGAAAACGGGAAATTCTCAACGATTCGGTTGATTCACTCATTTATTTAAAATCCTTCCTGTTAAAGATAAAGGAAGAAATAGCAAACAGCAGAATGATATACAAAAGGCCGTACGTAATCGAAAACAGCAGAAAGTCCCCGCTTACCGGCAATCCGTGAACCGCGTTACTGCGGATGTTGAAGTTATCCAGGTTCGGAAAAACGTAATAGAGGATTTTCAATATTTTTTCAAGCGCCGTTCCGCTGAAATTATGACTAAACTCATACAGGTCATAGGTCAGATGCCCGATAATATAGACTCCGAGGGTGAACATACCGCTGAGGATGGGCGTTGTGAATGAAGAGAAAAATATCGCCACGGCGCAGACGATCATCAGCTCGAGAAATGTCAGCACAATGGCCTCAATAAGCAGCAGATCCACACCCCCGTTCTGTGAGAAAACGATGAGACAGAAAATCAGTGACATCGCCGCCACTTCCACGAAAATCGTAAAGACCAGGCCCAGGTATTTGCCCAGCAGGAATTGCAGTCGTGTGACCGGCTTTGAAACGATGGTATAGATCGTCCTTTTATCCAGCTCCTTATACACCAGGCCGATCCCGACGAAAATGGCGATCAGGGCGCCGAACAGCGAGATGGACGCCAATCCCACGTCCTTGATGATCTTCGTCCTCTGGCCGATCGTGACGACATCCAGCACCGTGGAGACAATCAGGATCAGTACGGCGAAAAAGACGATGCTGTAGAGGATCCTGTCCCGGATGGCCTCTTTGAACGTGTTTTCACCGATCACCCAGACCTTTGTGATGAATTTCATCATGACGACACATCCTTCTTGATTTCACTGATGAAGAGCTCCTCCAGGTTCACCCTGATCGGCTCCACCGTCTCGATCCTCGCATTGAACCAGCGAACAATATCAATGACCTTATTGACATCATCAGTCTTCTTTACCGTAAACAGGTACCTGTCGTCCACGGAGCGCTTCAGCGCCGCATACTCGCTCAATTGATCCACCATCGTCTTGTCACCGCCGCGAACCGTTATCTCCATCGACTTCACCCGTTTCCCGAGCAGCTCATCGAGTTTCCCCACATCCCTGATGCTTCCGTTGATAATGATGCCGACCCGATCGGCAAGCGCCTCCACGTCCGGAAGGATGTGGGAGGAGAAGATAATCGTCTTGCCCCGGCTCTTGAGGCTGTGGATAATCTGCTTGAACTCCGCCCGGCCCAGGGGATCCAGCCCCGCCATCGGCTCGTCAAGTATAATCAGATCAGGATCATTGATGAGGGCCTGAGCGAGGCCGACGCGTTGGAGCATTCCTTTGGAATACAGCCGCAACGCGATATCCGATTTTTTTTCCAAGCCCACCAGCTTGAGGAGATAGCCGATCCGCTCATTCCTTACACGAGAAGAGAGTGCGAACAGTCGGGCGTAAAAATCAAGAAATTCCCTGGCGGTGAGATATTCATAGAAATAGGGACTTTCCGGCAAAAAACCGATGCTTTCCTTGACGACAATATCCCCCGGGGGTCTGTTCATCACCCTGATGATCCCCTTATCCGGAAAGATGATTCCCATGATCAGCTTGAGGGTGGTGGTCTTCCCCGATCCGTTCGGACCCAGATATCCGAACACCTCCCCTTTTTTTATTTCCAGGCTCACACTCGAGAGGGCCTGCGTTTTCTTTATAAAAAAACCGGTACGAAAGGACTTCTGAACGCCTCTCAGATATACCGCATTCTCAGTCATGTGTGCCCTCGCTCTCAAGCTCCATAATTCTTTGCGCAAGAATGGCTTTTATCTCCGGAATGGTGAATGAATTATAGAGAAAGTACATAAATTCAAGGGTTGTTTCCCGTGTCTGTCCATATTCTCTCAATTTACTGGTCAGTTTCGCCAAGTATTCCGGAGATCCCTCGAGCCGGTTCGAACGCTCGAAATATTTCGCTGCTTCGTTGAGGTCCCCGTCATGGAAGAAATAATTGAGTCCCAAAAGGAAGGGAAAATACCAGTCGTCCGGATAGACGGTCATCCCCTTTTCCAGTATCAGGCGGGCATTGTCAAACTGGTTCGCTTCGAGATTTAAAAGCAGTCCCGCAAAAACATAGGGAAACTTGAAATACGGATCCAGGTCGGTGGTGATGTCCGCCATGTGATAGAGCCACGTGTAGGTATGATCCGTAGCATTGTGAGTGGCGAAATATTCGATCATCTTAATAAAAATGATATCGGCCACCACCTGGTCAAATCCGAGACTCACGATGTGCAGCACTCTCCCGGACGGTAAATAGAGGAGTTCCTCCTGCTTTTCCCATGTGACCTTCTCTCTGTCCAGGCGACGCTGAATCGGCACGATGGCCGCCACCAATAGCGCCACCAGCAAAACCACAACAACAATAGAGAGAAGAGACCTCTTCATCGACACACCGCCGCTCCTGATGATTTCACATCAAATAAGCATACAATAACAGATTTCCCCGCTTTTTCAAGATTTTTCATGAAATATTCCATGCCGCAGCACCAGTGTCAGCATCGACGCGACACCCAGAATCACAAGCCACATCATCAACAGCACCCGGTCGATGCCGGTTGCGTAGATACCCGATTCGAATCCGATCCCCGCCACTCGAGACAGCAGTCCCACAACCCCCTCCTTAACCCCCAGCCCTCCGGGAACGAAGCTCAGAACACCGGCGAGATTCGCCAGGGGAATCATGGCCCAGCCGGCGAGGTAGGGAATATCGACGCCGACGGTGCGGTATGAGAGCAGTATACGATAGGAGTCGATCATCACCAGGAGACAATCGGCGACGATGAGGGTCCCCAGGCACATCGCATTTCCCGCGATGACCGCCCATCCCTCTCGAAACCTTACAAGAAGCCGGTTCTGTATGCTCTCCGGGTTTCTCCCCATCCAGAGAAACAGTCCCAACGGCGCCGCGATCATGACGGCATATATCGGAAGTATCTCCCAGAGCATGGCTTCGCCCAGAATCGCCATGCCGATGATTCCGAGACATCCCATCGACGAAAACACGATAACCGTCAGCACAAAACCGGCGCCCAGCACCGAAGCATACCGGGTATAGGGAAAATCAAACACATTCTTCAAGTAGGCGGCGCTGACGATCGGCCCGCTTCTAACCGGGAGGTAGTTCAACAGCGAGTTGATCTGGGCGACGGCGAACCACTGGTGCCCGGCGAGGTGCACATCGAATGCCCGGGTCGCCGCACGGATTTTTACCCCGAGGACGGTTTGAAAAAGCACGATGAGGATGCTCATTTGCACAAGATACCCGGGCGAGAGATCCACAAGCGTAACGAATTCACCCCAGTGTCTCTTGATAAAAAACCAGGCGATGAACCCCACGATACCCAACAACAGGATGCTTGTGAGCACGCGTAATCGTCTTCCCGGCAATCCCGTCGTATTGAATGCCGCATCCCGTTTTTCGTTCACGGTCAGTACGCCCCCCTCCGTGAAAGCAACGCCGGGATGGTACGCAGGATGATGGATATGTCCATAATCAGAGAACGATTCTTTATATAATAAAAATCATATTGCACGTTCTCCTCCAGGGGCAGGTCCTGACGGCCGATAACCTGCCACAGACCGGTCAGTCCCGGCTTGACGGAGAGACGCTTTTTCTCCCACTCCTGGTACTTTTCAACGATAAAGGGCATCTCCGGCCGGGGTCCGACGATGCTCATGTCTCCCGCCAGGACATTGATAAGCTGGGGCAACTCGTCCAGGGAGAGCCGGCGAAGTACCCCCCCCAGCCGGGTTATCCGGTCGTCCCGTTCCTTTCGGGGCGAGCGGGAATAGGTCGGCGTGTCCACACGCATCGTTCGAAACTTTATCATTGAAAACCGTCTGCCGTCCCTCCCCACCCGCTCCTGGGAAAAGAAGATCGGCCCGGGGGAATCGATCTTGGTGAGCGCCATAACGAAAAGCCACAGCGGGACGGTTATCACGATGCCGATGGATGCCAGAATAATATCCATCGTTCGCTTGAAAAAATCATATCCACGCCCCGGCCCCTCCCCCTTGAGATTTACGACCGGAAAATTCCCCACCATGTCTATTCTGGTGGCGTCGGAGATGACGTCGAATACATCGGTCACGATATGAAACGACACACCCTTCCTGCCGGATGCGGAAACGACATTGAGAATGGTGTGATGATCCAGATTCGGCAGAGCGAAAAACACATCGTCTACATGGTACTCATCGATGATGGTGTGAATATCCTGATCGCTTCCCAGTACCGGGATATCGCCCACGTTTGTCCCGATTTTCGAGCGATCGTTATCCACGAATCCAACAACCCGATATCCCACATCCCGGGAATCCTGAAGCTTCTGGACGGTGCGTATACCGCTTTCCCCCGCCCCCACCACCAGGGTTCTCAGAACCCCATATCCCCGCTTCCACAGCACCGATTCCACCATACGAACGATTATTCGTGAAATACTGAGAAAGAAAAAACTTAAGATACCCATGAAGATCACCACGGAGCGGGATATATGCAGGTCTCTCAGGAGAAATCCAAGGGACATGCTGACCAACAGACCCAAGAAAAAGACCTTCACCAGGATGATGAATTCATTGGTAATGCTCATTTTCGCGGTCCGGTGATACAGACCAAAAATGCCGCCCGTGATAATCCAGCCGAGAACCATCATCGGCGTGGCGACGAGATAATCGGAAAAAGGATTGAGTTGGAGCGGATAGTAGTACGCAAGGGCGATCCGAAGCCAGTACGCACACAACCACGAGACGAAGAGAAACAATGCGTCCAGAAACACCAGTATGGCCGTTAAAAACACCCCTCCCCGTCTCTTGATGACGATGTCCCTGTTGTTATTCACCTCTGACACCGCTCAACTCCTGAATTTTCTCTCGAAGCTGTAAGGATTCCGGAAAAAGTTCCAAGCACTTGCGATAATAGGCCAACGCCGCCGGTCGATCACCCCGAATCTCCATAATACTTGCCAGGCCGAAATAGGCCTTCATGTAGTCGGGATTCAGACGGGCGGCATGCAACAGAAGCTCGCCCGCCTCGTCGGTATTTCCGATCTGCAGTTTCGCCAGGGCCAGAAACACCACGGGGATCGTGTCCCGGGGATAATCCGCCGTCACACCCTCGAGAATTGTTATCGCCTCTTCTTGTCTTTCCTGTCGGATCAACTCCACGGCCCTTTCGAAATCGGTCGGCACATATTCATCCGCGCCGGTATATCGATAGAGATCCACGCCGTTTCCCCTGATATATATCGTATCCACAAATTCCAGACATTCGAACACCTCCGGATAAATCTCCTCCAGATACGGCAGCCCGTTTTTCACGTCGATAATCAGGTGCGTGACGCCGGCGGCCTCAAACCGATCACAGGGAGACGACTCTCCGGGATCAATAAACGTCATGTATACGGCGTCCAGGTCATTTTCCAGGGTCATCACATGGGCATAGGGGCCCGCCAGAACCGCATCTTCCGCCAGGATGTCTCCCAATTCCCGGGAGAAGCTGCTCATGGTGTAATGGGGCCGCACCAGCCATGAGACATACATCGATCCCTGATATACGATACATAACACCACAAGCATCCCCACCATCACCACCCGCACGCCTCTTCTAATCACACCGCTGTCACTATATCGTTCGCTTCGCCGGTAGGAGAAGACCACCAGGGCCACGGCAACCCCCACAATGAGTGATATGGACGCCAGGAGATAAAAAGAACTGAAGAATCCGATGATTCGTTCAAAACGAGCGACCCCCTCCGCGGACATGCTCAGCCCCATAACGAAGGTATCGAAATTCCTGATGAAGTAAAACAGTGTTGTGTAGAGCAGCTTGAATGTCAGAAAAACGATCCAGACGATCAGCAGGATGTAATATCCGTAATCGTACTCGACCCGGGGCGGAGGATTCAACAGTCGGGAAAGGGCGCACCCCGCAGTGTAGAACATCGGCGGCATGAGAAACAGGAAGTATCGCGGCGGTGCATATTCAAAAAGGATGGTTGAAAGCGCCCCAAATACCAGCCAGACCACAATTACCAGGCGTACGACGGTATCGGGATCGGTGAAATCAAGCTTTTTCTTTATAAGATCGCCCATAAACATCAGAAGGTAGAGGTAGCTCATGAGCGAGACGACCGGCAGCCACAGGAAGATGGCCCCGCTCTGTCCGAGATTGAACAGATAAAAAAGCACCTTGTCTCCGGTCAATCCCTCACGCATGTGCGCCTTGATCCGTCCCAGGGCCATCAGCACCGGAGCAAAATCAAGATACAGCGACGCAATTACCGCCAGCGCACCCGCCACGACAAGCAGCACCACCGCCCCAAACACCATCGAAATCATCCGCTTTCTGTCCCTGAACCGTCCGTACAGCGCCGCCCCGTGCCCCACCACCAGGGCGGGAACGAGGGCCACGGCTATAACCCGCACCCAAAGGATCGCTACGATCAGTATGATCCATGCCGGGATGAACCACAGGGGTCTCTTGAGGCCCAGCATCCATAGATATACCGCCGCGAGCATGTAGGTAATCATCGTCGTATAGACCAGGGGAATCCTGGTATACATGATCCAGAAATAGGAGAACACCCAAAAAAGCATTGCGAAGATCACCGTCGGCTCGTCGTCCGTGCGGCGGGCGATCAAAAAGAAAAAGACCAGGCCAATAAGCCCGATTAGGACGGTGGTCAGGTTAATGACGGCGTTTGAAGAACCAAAAAGCCAGACGGCGGGCACATACAGGAGATAATACCCGGGAGCATTCCAGTTCCGGGAAATGCTCCGGGTCTCTCCCGTTTCGACGAATGATATGGCTGGTTCAAGATAGTAGGCGGCATCGGTGCTGGGCCCCTGGGACCAGCTCAGGTCAAACGGCGCGTCCGCCGCGGGATGAGCGCTTCTCATAAGGCCCGCCAGAACCAATCCGACAAATAAAATCAATATCCATCGTGTTTTCCTATCCATGACGCTCCCCTTTTGTTTTCTCAGGCTTCCGCGTTAAAAAATCCCTCAGATGCCCAATGACCGCCCGGGCGCCCCGGAATATATAGGAAATATCCCGAAGCGATCTGATTTTAAACAGATTTCTGAGTATGACCCGTGGAGACAAAAACGACTTGTAAATGCCGCCGGCTATCGTCATGACCTCTTCCGGTTCCATGTCCAGGGTTGTGAAGACCGGCTCGCTCATGTCGAACCGCTCGTATTCATCCGGGCGGATGCGAAAGAGATTCTCCCTGACACCCAGCTCGAAGAGCGGCGTGCCCGGATAGGGCACCAGGACTGTGGCCTGAAGCATCTCTGCGGAACCGTCCTCCATGAGGCGCTTGGCGAGATTCAGGGTATTCATCGCGTCGGCCCTGGTCTCCCAGGGATACCCGACGATGACCGTGAGGTGAACATCGAGCCCCGCGGCGGCGGCGTTTCTGCAGCCGGAGACGATCTGTTCGACGGCTATACCCTTGTCGATACGGTCCAGGGTCTTTTGGTTTGCGCTTTCGAGGCCCGCCTTCACCTTTCTGAATCCGGCCCTCTTCATTAGTCGGGGGATGTCCGGATTTTGCAGATAATCAAAGCGCATGTTGCATGAAAAGAGGATTTTTTTGTGATACCCTCTCTCGATCATGCCGTGACAGAACCTCTCGAGCCACGCACCGCCGGGGAAGGTTCCGGTGTCGTCGAAAATCTCCCGGGCGCCGTGCTCGGAAATCAAAAAACCGATCTCGTCCAGGACGTGTTCGACCGGGCGCACGGTGAATTTCGGATAGAGCGTCGTCCATGCACAGAAGGTGCAGCGGTGCCAGGGACAGTCCCTCCCGGACATGATATAGAAAAACGGCGTACGACGCCTCCATTTTTCCCCGTAGAGCCATGCCTGTGTCAGCACGCGGTCGATAAAGGGGGCTCCCGTCAGGTCGTCCTCCAGGCAGAATTCACCGCTCTGTCTTATCTCGCCCGCCTCCCGATACCACACCCCCGGCGGTATCGCGGCTTCGGCGTCGATGTGCGCCGCAAGCTTTTCGAGGGTGAAATCATAGGAGCCGCCGGTCACCGCATAATCGACGGGGGACGACCGCATAGTCTCCTCCGGCAGCGCGGTCACATGATCACCCATCAGTGCCGTCTTGATGTCCTCATCGATATTTTTGATCTTCCCGACGATATCCCAGTGCTGGCGAATGACCGGCGTCTTGCTTTCCATGACAATCAGGTCGGGCCGCTCCTCCCCGACGATACGGAAGAAGTCGTCGGGGGACTTCTTCCGGGCGATGCCGTCATACCAGATTACCCGATATCCCCGGGCCTGGAGGATGGTGGCGGCGGACGCCGATACCACCGGGTAGATATACGACGGCTCGTGATACCACTGAAACTGCCGGTTCTGCGTCAGCATGGGGCTTCCCTTGCCGGAAAGGGCGGGATAGGCGATCATTATCTTCACGAAACGTCCCCTCTCATTCTTTTCAGGCGAAGCCCGAGCATGCGAAAGAGAAACGACGGGTTGCCCACCGCGTAGCGGTAAAACATCCGCTTCGGCTCCATCAAAAATCTGTGGAACCACTCCAGGTGAACCTTTCGCATCCAGGACGGCGCCCGGCTGACCTTCCCCGCCACGAAGTCGAAGGTAGCCCCCACGCACCAGATCAGGGGGATCCCGAGGCGGTCCCGGTGGAACAGGGCCCATTCCTCCTGGGCGGGGGAGCCCATGCCCACGAAGAGGCAATCGGGCCTGTTTCGGGCGAGCATCTCGAGTACGGCCTCATTCTCCATCCCCTTACGGTCGAAATATCCATGATGGGTCCCCGTCACCCGGAGTCCGGGAAACATCGATCCGAGCACCCCCACCGCCTGCTCGGCCACCCCCGGCTCGCCCCCCAAGACGAAGATGGAGCGGTCCTCCTTCGTAAAACGGGACGCGAGATCGGAGATGAAATCGGCGGCGGTCAGTCGGCCAGGGATGGAGAGCCCCGCAACCCGGGCACCCAGGACAACCCCCACCCCATCACAGTATACCAGGTCAGCCCGGGTGAGCATCTCGTGATACGTCCGGTCCTTCCTGGCAAGGTTCATGGTATGTATGTTCGCATACATAAAAACCGCTCCTCCGGGCGGCTTTCCGGACGCGGCGACCACCGCAGCATCCAGGAGGCCATCAAGGGTCAGTCGTGCGATCTCGATCCCCTCGAGGGTCACCGTGTTATTGATCGGGAACAAACCGCCTCCTGATAAACCGCATCACCTCCCGGTGCTCAAGACTTCCCCGGGAGAATATCACCTTTCGTTTTTCTCGCATGACCCTCATCAGACTTGCCGCATCAGCATAGGCGCCCAGGAGGTGACGCTCGAACAGAAGTGCCCATGCGAACAACGCCGCCTCATACCCGACGACGAAGGGGAGGTGACGGGCGAGATTGACCAAAGTGTCGTTCTTTGCCAACAGGAGATACCGGTTGCGAAACTGGAGATAGGTGGCGCGTCGATCTTTCCCGCGCCGGGGGACCAGAGTGTATTCATGGACATGTCGTGCCACAGCCCTCGGCTCGTACCGGCATCGCCAGCCCGAAAGAAGCGCCCGCCACGACAGGTCAACCTCCTCACGGTAGGCGAAAAAATCGGTATCGAAGTACTGATCCCCCTGTTTTATATCCTCCAGCATCTCCCTCGAATACATCCCGTCCGACCCCATGACTCCCATGACGTATCCCGGGATGTCGTATTGTCCCCGATCCATTTCTCCTCCGCCCCGGTCGTCGTTCTTGCGGGTGCGGGAGAGAACCATTCCCGCACTGTCTATGGTCTTTCCGTCAAGACGGAGGAGCTTCCCCGCCACAAGCCCGATTCTGGGGCCCGCCTCAAAGGCCGCAACCTTACGCTCGATGAAATCCGGCTCCATGAAGAGATCCGGGTTGAGCGTCATGAAAAAATTGAAGCCGCCGCCGGCGATGATCCGGTTGTGGCCCCCGGAAAAGCCGGTGTTTTCAGGGTGAAGAACAATCTCATATGTGCCCCGGTACGACTTGATCACGTCCCGGGAGCCGTCGGAGGACGCATTATCGCTGATGACAAGCTCCACATCATCGTGGGTTTGTGCCCTGACCCGCTCGATACACTCTTCCAGGTACGCCTTATGGTTGTAGTTCAGGAGGCTTACCAGCACTCTCCGTCCGCTCATCGGGTGTGTCGCCTCCTTCTATAGACACCGCCCTTGGCGTGCATGCCAAATAGAACCACAAAGGTATCCCAACATACATCCCCCGTGTGCGCCCGGCCGACGCCGGGCCGATCATCCCCCTTCACTCATCCGTGTGCCCGTCGTTGCCCGCCAGGATTCCCTCCACCACGGCGATGTCCCCGGGGTGCGTCACCTTGATGTTGTTCGGGTCTCCGGGAACGATCCGCACCTCCCCACCGTTTTCAATTATCAGGGATGCATCATCCACCGCATCGGTTACGCCCCGTTTTCGGGCATGCTCATGGGCATCCGCGATCAGGCCCAGGCGGAAGACCTGGGGGGTCTGAATGCGGAAGAGCCGTTTTCGATCCAGGTAGGAATCGATACGCACCCCGTCCGTCAGGACGGCGGCATCCACCGCGGGGACCACCGCAACCGCGGCGCCGCTTGTTCGGGCGGCCGTTACCGCCCTCTCAACCACATCTTTATGTATCACGGGCCTGGCGGCGTCGTGGATCGCCACCAGATCGTCCGGATCTCCGCCCCGCTCCATCACCGCCCTGATCCCGTTATAGACCGACTCCTGACGAACGGCGCCGCCGGGGACACATGCGACCGATGAGCGCTCCCGGACATATTTTGCTAAAATGTCTTCGGCCGTCTCGAAGTCGTCCTCCCTGAGCGTCAGCACGACGCCCGCAAAATCCGCCGCGTGAAAGAGGGCTTTCAGCGTCACCGCCAGCATCGGGACGCCCCCGATGGACAGAAACTGCTTCGCCGCACCGCCTCCACCCCTCATTCGCTCCCCCAGCCCGGCGGCGGGCACCACGCCCCATAGACGATCGCCGCCCATCACGACACCATGTCTCTCTTCATCATGAAATTCCAGGCGTCCCGGACGATCTCGTCGAGATCGGTATGGGAGGGACGCCACCCCAGCGTCTCCTTGGCCTTTTTCGAAGACGCCACCAGAACCGGCGGATCTCCCGGCCGCCGCTCCCCCATCACCGCAGTGATCTTTCGTCCCGTCACCCGGCGGCACACCTCGATCACCTCCATCACCGAATGTCCCGATTCGCTCCCGAGGTTGAACACACAGCTTTCCCCGCCGTCCATCAAATGTGATAGGGCCAGAAGGTGGGCGTCGATCAGGTCGGTGATGTGGATATAATCCCGGATGCAGGTCCCGTCCGGTGTCGGGTAGTCGTCGCCGAACACGGTGACGGATTCCCGCCTTCCCCCCGCCGCCTGGAGCACCAGGGGGATGAGATGGGTTTCCGGGTCGTGGCGCTCGCCGATCTCCCCCTCGGGATCGCATCCCGCGGCGTTAAAATACCGAAGCGAGACATACCGCATGCCGTATGCCGCGTTGTAATCCGAAAGCGCCCGCTCGAAAAAGAGTTTCGTCGTGCCGTAGGGATTGATCGGAGAGAGCTCCGTGTCCTCGGGGATGGGGATTGCATGCGGCTCTCCGTAGACCGCGGCGGTGGAGGAAAAGATACACGCTTTCACGCCCGATGCGCGCATGGCCCGAAGGAGCGTCAGGCCGCCCACGGCGTTATTATCGTAATAGAGCTCGGGGTGCTCCACGGATTCCCCCACATACGTCAGCGCCGCGAAGTGCATCACGGCGTCGATGTCATAGGACCGAAAGACCTCCATCAGCCGATCGTAATCCCTTAGATCACCCTCGACGAAATCATCGGTCAATACGGCGTCTTTGTGTCCCCGGGAAAGATTATCCAGCACCACCGGCCGGTGTCCGGTGTGTATCAGCGCCTTGACCGCGTGTGAGCCGATATACCCGGCGCCGCCCACCACGAGTATCGTCCTCATAGGGTAATTCCCGCCTTCAGGATATCGTGAATGTGTATGACGCCCCGGGGACGGCCCTCATCGTCCGGGACCACCAGCGAGGTGATGGCGTTGTCCTCCATAACCCGCAGAGCCTCCGCGGCGAGCTTTTCCGCCTCGATGGTCCGAGGTATCCCCTTCCCGGCGATGAACTCCCCAACCTTCATGTCCAGTGGGGCCGGATGGTTCTGGAATATCCGCCTGAGATCCCCGTCGGTGACGATACCCGAAAGTCTCCCCCCCTCGCCGATGACGGTGGTCATCCCCAGTCCCTTGGAGGTCATCTCATAGATTGCATCCTTGAGGAGAGTGGAACGTTCCACCCGGGGGCACTCGTCTCCAGCATGCATCAAATCCGCCACGGAGAGCAGTACCCGCCGGCCGATGGCCCCTCCCGGATGGCGCTTTGCGAAATCCTCCAGGTTGAACCCCCGCATTTTCAAGAGAACCACCGCGAGGGCGTCACCCAGGGCCATCATCAGAGTGGTGGAGGAAGTCGGCACGATATCCCAGGGACACGCCTCCTTTTCGACCCACACATCCAGCACCACATCCGATTCCCGGGCCAGGCGGGAGTCCTTCGATCCGGTCATCCCGATGATCTTGACGCCCACCCAGCGAAAATAGGGGAAGAGACGGAGGATTTCATCGGACTCGCCGCTGTACGAGATGGCCACCACCAGATCGTCGGTCGTTACCACCCCCAGATCTCCATGGAGACCCTCTGCGGGGTGGAGATACACTGCCGGGGTTCCGGTACTGGAAAGGGTGGCGGCGATCTTTCTGCCCACCAGTCCCGATTTCCCGATCCCGGTGATGATCACCCGGCCGGTCGTCTCGTAAAAGAGGTCCAGGGCACGGGAGAACTCACTCCCCAGTCGATCCCGGAGGGCTCCAATGGCCCCCTGCTCGATATCGAGAACGGTTTTCCCCTCATCTATCGGATTCATGTGTCTGTTTCCCGTGTGCGTATGCGCAGAAATTGTTCTTCATATTGTTCGGCGATGACCGGCCAGGAAAATCGCTCCTTAACCTTCCTTTCCGCCGCCCCGACAATACGATCCCGAAGATCACCGTCACCGGAAAGCAGTATGACCGCATGAGCGATGGCGTCCGGGTCCTTCTGGGGAAAGATAAGTCCGGTCCTTTCGTGCTCGACGATATCCGGTATCCCCCCCACACCGGACGCCGCCACGGGAAGACCCGCGGCCATCGCCTCCAGTATTACCGTTCCCAGCCCCTCCGTCTCACCGGTTTCGGTGACGATCGCCGGAAGGACGAACAGATCGTGCTCCCGCAGTATCCCGGGCACATCAGCATGAGGCACCTCTCCCGTGAAGGTCACTGCCGCTCCCACACCCAGCGTTTTCGCCAATCGCTCCAGCGCCTCCCTCTCCGGCCCTTCGCCCACCAGTGTGAGAACGGCCCCGGGGAACTTCCCCTTGATTTTCACCAACGCCTCAATCAGATATCGATACCCCTTGAGGGGGATGAGCCGCCCCACGCCGATGATCCTTGGTGCGATGGCCTCCTGTTTTTCCCCCGAACCGCCGCCGGATGGTGCAAAACGCTCCACCTCCACCCCCATGGGTATCACCCTGATCCGTGCCTTGGGAGCAATGGCTTGTGCCCGGCGGGCCGTCGCGGCGCTGTTGGCGATCACGCCCGACGCGCCCGAAAGAGTCCACCGGGCGAGAAAGGCCGTCACCCTCCCCCCGACAAGGTGCACGTCACTGCCGTGGAGTATTACCACGGGGGAGGCGCCGCACAACCGGGCCACCATCCCCTGGGGGAAGAGCCAGTGGGCCGCCACCACATCGGCATTGGAAGCGAGGCGCCCGAGGACCAACCCCTGGGCCGCTAAAAAGAAGGGCACCAGAAAGAAGAGCCACGGACGGCGGCGCACATTGGTAACCATGCCCCGGCCGTACGCCAGCGCTTCGAGCCTTTCCGGACGCATGTATCGAAACCTGACCACACCCACGCCGTCGACGATTTCACCCCGAGCAAGGCCGGGCGCGTGAGGCGCCGCCACCGTCACCCGATGTCCCCTCCGCACCAGCTCTCGGGCCAGGGATAATACAAACACCCCGGCCCAGTCCTCCGGCCCGCGGGGAAAGGAGCTGGTGGTCATTACGATTTTCACGGCGACACTTTCGGATTTTCATCGCCCTTTAAGGGTTTATTATATTCCATATCAAACCACATGGCAAAGAACAGAGACTGGAGGCCTGATATGAACAGAAAGGCGGCGAATAGAGCGCTGGTCGCTGCCACGCCGTGTCCCAAAATCCGTACCACGAAGAGATACAGCCCCAGGATTCCCCCGGCGGGGGTGAGGGAAAGGCCCATCATGTAAAAAAATACCAGAGGGTGGAAATCATAGATGACATATTTTTTGAACATACGGGTGAAGAAGCCGCGAAGAAGCAAGAGAGAAATGGTCGGAATCACCTTGAAAAGCCGGATGCCCGACTTCTCCCCAATGTTGTACACCGGCCTGACCGGAACATCCACAACTCGGGCGTTGATGATGTTGAGTTTGATGAGCATGTCGTTGGGCATGCCGTAGCGGGGATATATGTTTTCCAGATCCAGACGAGCGAGGGTGCGAAAGTTGATCGCCGTGTACCCGGTCTGGGAATCGGCCACGTGCCAGTATCCCGAGGCGATTTTTGTTAAAAGTGAAAGGGTGGAGTTGCCCAGATAACGCACCTTCGGAATCATCCCCCACGCCCCCCCCCCGAACAGGCGGTTGCCCTTGGTATAGTCGGCCCGCCCGTCCAGCACCGGGTCCACCACCGCAGGCAGGTCCGCCGGGTCCATCTGGTTATCCCCCGCCATGACCACCGTCACATCGGCCTTCAGAATCAGCGCCTCCCGGTATCCCCGGGCGATGGCCCTCCCCACACCACTGTTGTTTTCCAGGGTGATGAGCCGCACCTCGCCCCGAAAGCTCCCCGAGTAGTCGGATACCCGATCGACGGTGGCGTCGGTGCTTGCGTCATCCACCACCACCGCCCAGTCGACGTAGTCCGGCAGACCCTCAAGCACCCGAGTGATCAAAAGTTCCTCGTTGTGGGCCGGAATGACGACACAGATTGTCTGGTTCTTCCTCATGGACGATTTATTTCGTATCCCGCTGTGAATGGGTATCTACTTATTGTATATATACCTATTTATATTATCTCTCTTTATCGGGACAGTTCATCAAGCAATTCCTCGATCTTCTCCCTGTCGTCCGGCGATGTATTCTCGTTTATCGCCTCCCGGGCGGCACGAAGGGCGTCGACCGCCTCCTCGTTTTGCTCCATCGCCAAAAAAACGATGCCCAGCCCCAGATAGGCCTCGGCGTTTATATCACCCATCTCCACGGCCAGAGAGAACTCCCGTGCCGCATCGTCATACCTCCCCTGGGAGAACAGGTTGTATCCATAATTCACCAGCAACAGAGACACGTTCGGGTACCGTTCAAGAAACCAGATGAACTCATCCTCCGCCTCGTCGTAGCGCTCCAGCATCGTCAGGGCATCCAGGAGGTCCCTCTTTATCAAGGGCACGGGCCCGATGACAATCTCCGCCATCCTGGCCACAGACACCACGGCCAGCCATTGTTTCTGCTTTACCAGGTAGGTGGACAGCGCCAGGAAATTGTTGCTGTAGTACGAGCGATACACCTCGTCTGCGAAAAACTCACCGCCCCGGGAGTCCAGCTCCCTCTGCACGAAATCATGAAGCCCGGTCAGATATGCGGCGCAATAGTCGGCATCCACCTTCTCCGCTTCGTCGTCTGTCACCACCCGGAAGAAAAACAGCTCGGGAACCAGCTGGTTCGAGAGCTTTTCAACGATGCGTCGATCCGGGCCCAGGTACACGGTTCGGGACGAGATGTTTTCACCCATCAGTTGGAGCATGAAATCAATGCCGGTGTCCCGGGTGTATTTCATGTCCGGGACCTCTATCCCGGGAAAGCGCTCCGGCGTCACCCGGTTGAAATATTCCGGCTCAAGGCAATCGCTGACGGGGACCACGTGGAGGTCTTCCCGAAGCCTCTCCACGTCCTTAAAGTAGTAAAAAAACGGCCAGTACAGGGATGTGAGGACCAGGGCGTCTCGATCGAAGCCGGTATAATCCGCCGCGGCCAGGCGCTCCGCCGCCCAGTAATTGGATTTATCGAGTTTTCCGTAGTCGATCGCCAGGGTAAACATCACGAAGGCCGCAAGCACCACCGCCCCCACCCGTCTCCATCGAATCCGCACACTGAATCTCTTTTCGATCCAGGATATTCCGAAATAAAAGGCCACAGCGGCGAGCATCATCGGCACCACGTACGACGCCGTGTAGATGCTGCCGGTTTGCCAGTACCAGATGAAAAATGATACATGCCCCAAAAAATAGAGCAGAAAAAGGAGCGCCATCCGCCAATTTTTCCGAAACACCACCAAAAGACCCGCCACCGAAACCAGGCTCCACAAAACCGTCAGCTCAGAGGCGGTGATGCCCACAAACCGCGAGATATTACTCCACAGCCCCCCCCGGGATACGGCGAAGTGATATGCGGAATCCTTTCGATCGGTGATATGAATGAAAAACTGCTCAAGGGTTTCCGGATTCCCCCAATCCATCCTCGGATTCGAAAGAGACCTGATGGGAAGATACATATATACGGAAAAGCCGATGGCGAAAAAGAGAAGGGCCCATCCCACATCTCCCAGCCTTCGGGGGAGTTCGTCCCGTTTCAGGTTCAGGACGATAAATACGAGGACCGCCGGGAGAAACAGGGCCACGGTGGCGTGGATGCCGGCGGACAGCCCGTAGAGGAATCCGCCTGCGATGAGATACCTCCGATCATCCCTCACCGCCCATCGGACCAGACAGAAAAGGATCCCCGCACCCGCCGCCGCCATGCCGGCATACACCTCCGCGCTGACCGAGCTCTCCCACAGCGAAAAGGAAAAGGCGTACGTCAGCGCCCCCGCCGCAGCTAGAAATCGGGAAGTATTGTCCCTCCCCCCACCCATCGCAAACACAACCTCCATAATGAGAACGGCGACCATCACCGCCGCACCGGCGCCCATGAATGCGGATAACAGATTGACCTTGAACGCAATGGACCCGAAGGGAAGATAGGTCAAAAGATTCGCCATCGGCATGTAGGAGGGAAATCCCGCCGGGTGGGGGATGGCCAGGGCGAAGGCGGCGTCAACAAACTCCGCCGAGTCCCTCCAGTAGACCGTCGGGCACAGGGTCAGGAGATAGACGAAAAAGCTTACCAGAAAAACGAATCCGAAAAGACCCGTGTCGATATTGTTTCGTATAAAACGGAGGTCTGGCATGGTTTTTATCTACCACGAAACAGACAGGTAATAAAGAAAAAAACGGCGGAACCTGTAGGTTCCGCCGTTAGTGGCCATCGTCTGCATACATCATAATGATCTATGCATACATACATCGCCCGGCGTCGTTATTAGACGTCGTTAAAGGCCTGCTCTCCCGCAGCGTTAAATCCACCAGGCGTGTCTTCCTGTGAAGGTTCACGGGATCCGTCATGTACATACCAGACGTCGCGATCCGCGTCACGGTCGATGTTGCCGGAGCAGGTGGCGGTAAAGCTGTCGTAGAGGGTATCCCCGTCACCGTCATACATCGCGATCCAGTCGGAAGATGCAATTTTAGTGTCCCCGCCGGGATACATCAGGTAGTATTTGGGGTCAGATGCGGTTTCGAATCCAATGAGGTCTGGTACTCTACTGAAGGTATTCTCGGTGGCGAAGTAGGCCAGCTCGGCCTCGTACACACCGGTCAGGATCGTCCGGGCTTCGGACTGCTTGGATTTCGCCTGGAACTTCAGGAAGTTCGGGATGGCGATGGCCGCCAGAATGGCGATAATGGCCACAACGATCATCAACTCAATAAGGGTAAAACCCTTTTTGCTTCTGATCTTACTCAACATAACATGTCCTCCTTTTGTAGGTAAACGTAGTTTCAGGACCATTTGACATCACTCATATAAAGCAAATTCAATGCCAATAATAATCTTTTTCGGGGGTTTGTGTGCGCTCTAACAGCATGAAATCGCTCATTAAAACGCAATCACCTGAAAACTCTTGTTATGAAGTATACCACACATGAAAAACTTTTGCAAAAAAGCAAATCCTTTTTGCAAAATAGTCACACATACCAACTCAGGCGTCGTCACCGATGCCGTATTTTTCGATCTTCCTGAGAAGCACCCAGTAACTGATGCCCAAAATCCGGGCGGCTTCTTTCTTGTTCCTGCCGGCACGAAGCAGGGCTTCTTTGATGAGCTCGGTCTCAATGCCCGAGATATATTCCTCCATGGAAAACGAATCGCCTCCCAGCATATGTGCGGCGTCTTCCGTTGCCGCCCTGCCGCCGTGCTCCTTATGCATGGAGAGCGCCAGGCTCTCCGGCAGAACGATATTGGAGGACTCCAGGGCCACGGACCGCTCGATGATGTTTTCAAGCTCCCGAACATTGCCGGGAAATGAATAGTCCTTGAGCACCTCCAAGGCGTAGGAAGATATCTTCCTGATCTCCTTTCCCTGCTCCGCGGACATCTTTTCCAGAAAATGCGACGCCAACAGCGGTATATCCTCCCGCCGCTCCCTGAGGGGCGGTATTTTTATCTCTATCACGTTGAGGCGGTAATAGAGATCCTCCCGGAAGCGGCCCGATATCACCTCCTGTTCCAGCTCTCTGTTCGTGGCGGCGATGATTCTCACATCCACAGAAATGTCCTCCGTCCCCCCTACCCGCTTGAATGTGCGCTCCTGGATGGCACGAAGCAGCTTAACCTGGATCGCCTGAGTCAGTTCCCCCACTTCGTCGAGGAATATGGTACCGGTATCGGCCACCTCGAAGAGACCCTCCTTGTGGGACACCGCTCCGGTGAAGGAACCCTTTACGTGTCCAAAGAGATCACTCTCCAGTAGGTTTTCAGGGATGCCGCCGCAGTTTATCACCACGAACGGACGATCTTTTCTCTGGCTTTTATTGTGTATCGCCCGGGCCACCAGCTCCTTGCCGGTGCCGCTTTCTCCCAATATGAGCACGTTGGACTTTGTGGCCGATACCCGTCCGATCAGGTCGAATATCTTCTGCATGGCGAAGCTGGTCCCGATGATATTCTCATAGTTATATTCTCTGCCCAGCTGTCGTTTTAAGAGTACGTTTTCCTTCTCCAGTCTCCCCCTTTCCAGGGCGTTGCTGATGATAACTTTTATCTCGTCGACATTAAACGGCTTCGTGATGTAATCGTACGCACCCTCCTTCATGGCGTCAACGGCGCTTTCGGTGGAGGCGTAAGCGGTAACCATGATGACTGTGGTGGCGGGATTGACCTCCTTCGCCTTTTTGAGGACCTCCGTTCCGTTCATGCCCGGCATAATGATATCCGTAATGACGAGATCATACATTTTTTTATCAATACGTTCGACCGCCTCCTTCCCGTTTTCAGCCAGATCAACCACGTACCCCTCGCGCCTGAGCATGATCTCGAGAAAATCTCTCATATTCTGCTCGTCATCCACCACGAGAATCTGCGGGGCTCGCTTTTTTTCCTGGTCCGTTTCCATATTCCCTACGTGTTCATTTGATATCGGCCCTTTTCGCCTCAAGAATCGTCACGTCGATGCTGCCCACAAGGGACACCACGTCGATGACCACCGCGCCGCTCCCCTCGGCAAACTTGATATGGGTGACGTCGGCGGGAAACTGACCGAACGCCGCGTCCACCGGAATCCATTCATCGAGGTACACTTCATTCCACGCATGAAAAAGAAACGCCTCCATTTCCTCCACGTAGACGATGCCGTTAACCACCCTTGTGGGGATACCCGCCGCCCGCACTAGGGCCGCATAGAGCTTCGCGTGGGATTCGCACTCCCCCTCCATGGTGGACAGCACATCCAGGGCCGACGTCGCGTCGACAAGCCGTTTTTCCACGTTACGATACACCCAGTCCATGATCATTTTCGCGGACCTCGTCGGATCGGCGACATCACCCAGGATATCTTCGACGGTGCGCTGCATCTCTTCATTATCGCTCTCGATGTCTATCTCGGGCAGAAGATATCCTTCAACTCCTTCAGGATATATCTCTGGAATTTCGATCGGTCCGTCCGACACCTCGGGCAAGAGGATCGTGTAGATATACGCGCCCTCATCGTCCGGTCCCACCACCTGCTGGTAAAAACCGTCGATGGGCTCAAACCCCCGGGGGACTCCCGTTACCCTGATCGACAGTTCCGACAATGACACAGGAGACGGCAGGGGAAAATCAACCGGTATCAGGGTGAAATCGATGACCGCCGTCATCGTGATTCCCGTTATCTCTCCCATGTTCGTCGCCGTCTCCCTGTCCTCCAGGCGTTGATCGAACTGGTCCATCGATACCTGGCGGATCAGGTCCCCGTCCCGGGTGACGTAGGATGTCGACTCCAGCCCCCGAATCGCTCCGACGACCTCGAACACCTCCATCGATTCGCCGTCAATGTCAATGACGGTCTCACCGACAACCTCTGCGGAAAAATCCTCGATGGCCCGCAGGTTTTCCAGAAACACCCGGTACTCAAAACGAGAACCGACCTCCAGGGGCTTTTGCATCATGAAATAGCCAATGGCCAGCGACGGGTAGATCCCCTCGTCCAGACGGTACTTTATCCGCTCATGCCCTCCCCCGGAATACACGTCCAGATACATGAAGCCGTCCTTTTCCGCAAGCCCCACCTCGGTGAGGAGGTGATCCATGATGATATGCTCATACATCAATCCCAGGACGGTGTTGTCACCTGTGATAAACACCTCGGAACGAAACGTGTTGTCGGTGGGATGGGAGAATTCATCGAGGCGATAGCGTATCATCCCGTCATCGTTGAGCCGAACAACCGGATTGTCGTCAAGCATACCCCGGGTTACGGTAAAATGATCATACCCGACCTTGATATCGTGAAAATATATGCCGAACCATTCGTCGAACATCACATCAATAGATTCGAACTTCTCGAATCTCCGGTCATAATCACCGGTCATGGAGCAGCAAACGAGGCTTGTCATGATCAGCAGGATGAGCGTCGTGAAGCGTCCGTATCGTGAAAATATATCAGACAATGGCGCCCTCCCGATACACAATGCTGCCCGCGACAATGGTCATCTTCACCCGGCCCGGGACGCTTCGCCCGGCAAACGGACTGTTTTTGCCCTTTGAGAAAAAGGCTCGGGGATCGACCGTCCAGTCCTCCCCGGTATCGACGATCGTTAGGTCCGCAGGAACCCCTGTCGCCAGCGTCCCGCCGGCAAGCCCCAGCGTTCTGGCGGGGGCGATGGTGAGCTTTTCAACAACATCGAAAAGGGTCATCTCCCCATCCCTGACAAGCTGCAGGGAGAGGGAAAGGAGCGTTTCGAGACCGGATATGCCGCTGGCGGCGTAGGAAAACTCCACCGCCTTTTCCACAATATCGTGCGGGGCGTGATCCGAGGCGATGACGTCTATGGTGCCGTCCTTGAGGCCCTCAATGACCGCCCGCCGGTCTTCCTCCGACCTGAGGGGCGGATTGACCTTGGTGTTGGTGTCGAAGGTGCGCACGGCATCGTCAGTGAGTGTGAAATAGTGGGGACAGGTCTCCGCCGTGACGGCCACCCCCCGCTCCTTCGCCCGCCGGATGACCTCCACGCCCCCGGCGGTGGAGATGTGGGCCACGTGGAGCCGGGCGCCGGTGAGCTGTGCCAGGGTGACGTCGCGAAATATCATGATTTCCTCGGCCTGGGGCGGATTCGCCGGGAGGCCGAGCTCGGTGGAGACGAATCCCTCGTTCATCACCCCATCGGCCACCAAGCTCATGTCTTCGGAGTGGGATATCACCGGGAGATCGAAGGTTACGGCGTATTCCATCCCCCGGCGCATGAGGTCCGAGTTGGATATCACGTGCCCGTCGTCGGAGAGGGCGCACACCCCAGCCGCCGCCAGCTCCCCGATCTCCGCCAGGACTTCCCCCGAAAGCCCCCGAGACACCGCCCCCACGGGATACACCCGAACGACGCCGGTCGTCTCGGCCTTCTCAAGGATATATTCGGTGATCTGTCCGTTGTCGTTGACCGGATCGGTATTTGCCATACAGGCCACAGACGTGACGCCGCCCGCGGCGGCGGCGCGGGTTCCCGATGCAACGGTCTCCTTGTATTCGAAGCCCGGCTCCCTCAGGTGTGTGTGTATATCAATGACGCCCGGGATGATCGTCATCTTTGAGACATCAATGACGTCGGCGTCCTTCGGACCCGCTCCCGGTGAGAGGACATCCGAAATCACTCCGTTCTCTATCAGAACATCGGCGGGGCCGCTTTGGCCGCCGCCCGGATCCACAACGGTACCGCCCTTAAGCAGCAGCTTCATCGGAACCTCCCTTGCCGATGAGGAGATAGAGTATGGCCATGCGCACAGCCACACCGTTTGTCACCTGCTCCAGTATGACCGAAAAGGGGCCGTCGGCCACCTCCGGGCTTATCTCAACCCCGCGGTTGATGGGACCTGGGTGCATAATGGTGACATCGTCTTTTGCTTCTTCCATATTCTCCAGGTTCAAGCCGAAAAATCGGGCGTAATCCCGATCCGACGGGAAGAGCACTTTCCCCTGACGCTCGCGTTGTATTCTGAGCATCATAATCACATCCGCGTCCCGGATCGCCTCCCGGACGGTGCGAACCACCCGTACGCCCATCTCTTCTACGCGGGTCGGTATCATGGTGGCGGGTCCCGCTATGGTCACGTTGGCGCCCAGTTTTGTCAGGCAGTAGATGTTCGAGCGGGCCACCCTGCTGTGTGTGATATCGCCGATGATCGATATATTCAGGCCGGCAATCCCCCCCTTAACCTGACGAATGGTCATGGCGTCAAGTAACGCCTGGGTTGGGTGCTCGTGGGCGCCGTCTCCGGCGTTGATGATGGACGACCTGACATGCCTCCCCAAAAGATCCGACGATCCCGGGATGGGATGACGCATAATGATCGCGTCCGGCGCCATCGCCTCCAGGTTGCGGGCGGTGTCGATAAGGGTTTCTCCCTTTTTCGCGCTGGATGTCGAGGCGGAGATATTGACGGTATCGGCGGACAGTCTCTTTGCGGCGAGTTCAAAGGACACCCGGGTTCTGGTGCTCGCCTCGTAAAACACGGTGATGACGGTCTTCCCCCTCAGAGTCGGGACCTTCTTAATATCACGTTTTGAAATTTCAAGAAAGGACTCGGCGGTATCGAGGATCAGTTCGATCTCCCATATATCCAGGTCCCTGATGCCGAGAAGGTCTTTTCGCTCCCAGACTTTTTCCACCGACTCGCTCATTTTTTCTCCCTCTTCAAGAAGCATTATGATGGTGTCTGTTCATGCTGTCGTACGACCGCCCCCAGGAGAGTTCCCTCATCGTCGAAGATGACCTCCACCCGCTCGTTCTCATCGATGGAAATCGTCTTCCCCACAAAATTTGGACTGATGGGCAGTTCCCGCTCACCGCGATCCACCAACACCGCTAGCTGCACTCGTTTCGGGCGGCCGAAATCCATCATGGCGTCAAGCGCCGCCCTGGTGGAGCGGCCGGTATGCAATACGTCGTCCACCAGAAGCACCACCCGACCGTTCAAAGAAAAGGGAATTTCCGTTTTTCGGACGAAGTGATGCTGGTCGGTTGTCGATATATCATCGCGGTAGAGGGTAATATCCAAAACGCCGATGGGAATAGCCACCCCTTCGAGCTGCTTGAGTTTTTCCTGTATAAGCCGCGCCAGAAATATCCCGCCGGTACGCATGCCGATGAGCACCACCTCTGCGGCATTGACGTTTTTCTCAAGAATCTGGGTGGCCAATCGGCTGACGATTCGATTCGCCTGTTCCTGACTTAATATAAGTCGATCTTGTTCAGTCACCGGATTTCCTTTTATGCGCCTTCCAAAAAAAACCCCCTTGCACGAAAACAGGGAGGTTTTGTGATATCCAGCTTTACGCTACTCGTTATATTATGTGTAGGATGAACCAATGGTTCTTTATTATTATTTTTGGGGTTTACTGAAGCCCTCAACGTGAAATTTCAACTCGTGTTCGAACATGTCCGGTATAAGCACAACCGTTTCCGTGTAATCGATCATGGCATAGTTCTGGTTGCCCTTCTTGACAATGACGATGTCATCCCGACCCAGATCTTCTTTCACTGCCGCAATTCTCGGCGACAATCTTTCCAGAATTATTTCCTCACTCCCGCCGCCGTTTGACCACATATATTCTTCCACAACTTTTTTCAGATCCATATGTGTTTTAATCGGCGGGAAGAATTTCGCTGCGGCGTAAACAATAATGGCGATGACGATGATCACCGCAAACGTCTTTCCCCGTCCTTCACCGCGCTGGGAAAAAAACGTTCGTCTTATTCTATCCATAATTTCATCCTATCGGTACAGATGTAATTTTTACATACAAAATGATATATCCCTAATGTATGTTTTTATCACCTTAGTCAATCAGTGTCAATGGATTTTTCCATTAAAAGGATTTCCCCACACGTTCCCATCTGACGGAGTAGAACCGCCCGGTCAGATCCCGGGACCAGTAGCAAAGCAGCACACGGCCCCTGAGATGCTCGTCTCCGATGAAGCCGAAAAAACGCCCGTCACCCATACTATCCCGATGATCGGCCAGAGCGAAGACCGCCCCGTCCGGCACAACCACCGGACCAAAGTTGTCCCGGACAGACAAATCCCGGGGATATATCTCCGGATCGTCAAAGGTCACATACGGTTCCTCTTGGGGGACTCCGTTGATAAAAAGCGTCTTGTCGACGATCATCACCTCATCACCGGCACATCCCACAACCCTCAGAATCACACGCCGTCTGTCCTCATCGGGGGTTCTGACATATATCAGGTCGTTTTTCCTCAGGGTTGAGACGTCGCAGAGTACTGGTGCCGCCGGTAAAAAACACCGACCCCCGGGAGAAAGCACCAGGAGGTAATCGCCGGGACTGACCGCCGGCTCCATGCCCGAAGCGGTCACGTAGATATTTTCAAACAGCCAGACGAACAGGAGAAAAAGGAATCCGCAGAAGAGGCAGAAGGCAAAAAAGAACCGGTGACCTCTTTCTATCATTGCGTTATCTGTGGACCAGGATCGTTCCGATGCGATCCCAGCGGATGTGGGCGGGGCGGCCGAGGAATCCGCCGTCTCCGGTATCCCGGCACCAGTACACCATTACGGTACGACCGATGATTTCGTGTTCCCGGACCAATCCCCAGAAGCGGGAATCGTTGCTGTTGTCTCGGTTATCACCCATCATGAAAAATGCGCCGGGAGGGATGGTGATCGGTCCGTAGTTGTCCCGTCGGCTGACGACGCCCGGCATCACCAGAGGATCTATATATTGTGCCTCCGCCACGTCATACACCTCGCCGTTGACATACAGCACCTTGTTTTTGATTTCGATGGTATCCCCCGGCATTCCGACCAGCCGTTTAATATAGTGAACACGATGATCCGGCGGGAATTTGAAGACAACCACATCCCCCCGGGACGGCTCGCGTAATCCGAAAATGAAAACATCCGTAAAGGGAACGGGAACGCCGTAGGAGCACTTACAGACGAGAATCTGGTCTCCGGGGTAAAGGGTGGGTACCATCGATTCGCTCGGAATCCTGTATGTCTGGAATACCAGCGTTTTACAGACCAGCACGATTATCAGCGCCAGGACAATGATCTCGGCAAATTCCCTGACGGCATGGACGGCGTGTGTCGTCTCCTTCGCCCGCGACTCCGTGCTCAATGGATACTCCCGGCAAATGTCATCCTGAATGAGGTCCCGGGGTGCGGCGGCATCTTGTTGATTAAGGACGGTTTTTCCCACAGCACTGGATGTCGCGATGCATATGCATACGTTGTTTCAAATGTTATCTGAAAACGAAAGAGAGAAGTCTTCCGCACGTTCCACCTGTTGTCGGTCATTATGTCAACGCTTCGATGTATGTGACACTCAACGGTTTATTATGGTTCCAATACGATCCCAGCGGATATGTGCAAATCGGGAGAGATACCCTTTCGCCTGAATGTCCCATGACCAGTATATCAATTGCGCGGTTCCGGTCAACTCCCGGGTATGGACAAATCCCCAGAAGCGGGAATCTTGACTGTTGTCTCGATTGTCCCCCATCATGAAATAGGAATCGGGTGGGACGACGATCGGGCCGAAATTATCCCGCTGCCCCGGTATAATGTCAGGGTCCGAGTGGATTTCACTCTCCACGACATACTCCTCACCGTTGATATACACCCGCTTATCCCTGATTTCCACCGTATCACCCGGCAGCCCGATCACCCGCTTGACGTAATGAACCCGTCTGTCTTCCGGATACTCGAACACCACGACATCGCCCCGCCTCGGCTCCCGAATGGTAAGCACCTTTACATCCGAAAACGGAATGCGGGTGCCGAAGACGAACTTATTGACCAGGAACTGATCTCCCCGAAGTATGGTGGGAATCATGGAGCCGGTGGGAACCTTGAAGCTGGGAAAGATAAACGCCTTGATGATAAGCGCCAGCATCAGAGCGATGGTAATGGCCTCCGCGTATTCGCGAAATACACTCAGCTCTGTTTCCTTTTCTTTGTGTGCCATTATCACACCTTTCAGACTTCATATTAAGGCTCTTCAGGCCGAAACACGCCCCGTTTTTCCACACCATAAGATGTCACAATGTGTATATGCCCGTCGCTTCAACCGTATTGGCGATACACGGCTTCCGGCACATCGAGAATTCCACGTGTCTCCGGCTCGTTAAGACACCGATATATGCGACACTCAGCGGTTGATTATGGTTCCAATACGATCCCAGCGGATATTGGCAAAGCGGGCGAGATAGCCCCCCGCCTGGATGTCACATGACCAGTATATCAATTGTGCGGTTCCGGTCAACTCCTGGGTATGAACAAAACCCCAGAAGCGGGAATCCACGCTGGTGTCCCGGTTGTCCCCCATCATGAAATAGGAATCGGGGGGAACGACGATCGGGCCGAAATTATCCCGCTCGCCAGGCACAATGTCAGGATCCGAGTGTATCTCGCTCTCTACGAAGTACTCCTCACCGTTGATATATACCCGCTTGTCCCTGATTTCCACCGTATCGCCCGGCAGCCCGATCACCCGTTTGATATAGGGAATCCGCCTGTCTTCCGGATACTCAAACACCACGACGTCGCCCCGTCTCGGTTCCCGAATGGCAAGCACCTTTACATCCGAAAACGGAATGCGGGTGCCGAAGACGAATTTGTTGACAAAAAACCGATCTCCCTCGAGTATGGTGGGTATCATGGAGCCGGTGGGGACCATGAAGCTGGGAAAGATAAACGCCTTGATGATAAGCGCCAGCATCATGGCGATGGTGATGGCCTCGGCGTATTCACGGAATACGCTCAGTCTGGTTTCTTTTTCTTTATACGCCATCATCACACCATTCAGACCACACTTGCCGAAATATTGCCGAATTCCCCCCGCCGCTGCTTGTCACAACGATTATTCAACAGGCAGGTTTTTCCGGCGAAGATACGCCGCCAGCCCCTCCCGCCAGGAGGGCATGGTCATACCGGTGTCCTTTTGAAACTTCATCATATCGAATACGGAGTTCCCGGGCCGCCTGGCAATCGCCGGATAGTCCTCAGTGGATACGGGGACCACCCGCACGTCCTTCCCTGTTCGAGTCATGATTTCCCGGGCGAAATCGAACCAGGTCGTTTCTCCGGAGTTGGCTACGTGATAGACGCCTTGATGTTTTCCCTCCACCAATGTCGTCAGCGCCCGGGCCAGATCTTCGGTATATGTGGGAGAGCCCCGCTGATCGTCAACAACCCGGAGCTCGTCTCTCTCGTCGGCGAGTTTCAGTATCGTCTCAACGAAGTTTTTCCCCTCGGGACCGTAAAGCCATTGGGTCCTGACGATGAGCGCGTCGGGACACGCATCGAGAGTCCTTTTTTCTCCTTCGAGCTTGGTCTGTCCGTACCAGTTCACCGGCTCGGTCGGATCGTCCTCCCGCCAGGGAGTCTCTTTCTTTCCGTCAAAAATGTAATCGGTACTGATATATACCACCCGGGCTCCGATCCTCCGCGCCGCCCGGGATATGTTTCCGGCGCCGTCACCATTAATGCGCATCGCCGCCTCCCGTTCGGTCTCCGCCAGATCGACGGCGGTGAAGGCCGCACAGTTGATGATGACCTCCGGCGGCTCAGGTAAACCCTCCAGAGCACTGTCGAACGCTTTGTTATCGGTAATGTCCGCCTCCTCCACATCCCACAGCGTAAGATTATGCTTCGGGGACCTATCCCGAAGGACACCTGTGAGGTCTGTGCCCAACATCCCTCGGGCTCCGATCAACAGTATCCGCACAAGATTCGTTCCTATGAAAGATCTCCGTAAAAGTTCTTGTAGTATTCCTGATACTGACCGCTCTTGATCTCCTCCCACCACCAACGGTTTTCCACGTACCAGGTGACCGTCTCCTCCATCGCCCGATCGAAGGTATACGACGGCGCCCAGCCCAGCTCTTTCTGAATCTTGGACGAATCGATGGCGTACCTGCGGTCGTGGCCGGGTCGGTCCGCCACGAAGCGGATGAGGTCGGTGGACTTGTCAAGGGCCGCAAGTATCGCCTCGGTGATCTCAAGATTCGTCCGCTCGTTGTTCCCGCCGATGTTGTATACCTCGCCGGGGACACCTTTTTTCAGCACCGTCTCGATCGCCGCGGCATGATCCCAGGTGTGCAGCCAGTCCCGGATATTCTTCCCATCGCCGTAAATCGGCAGGGGCTTGTCCTCCAGGGCGTTTGTGATAAAAAGCGGGATAAGCTTTTCCGGGAATTGATAGGGACCATAGTTGTTGGAACAGCGGGTGACCATTACCGGGAGACCGAAGGTCTTGAAACTGGCCAGGGCCAAAAGATCCGCCGATGTCTTGCTGGCGGAATACGGGCTGGTGGGGTCCAGGGGTGTCTGTTCGGTGAAATACCCTGTCGGCCCCAGGGAGCCGTACACCTCATCGGTGGAAATCTGGACAAATCGGGAGATATTATATTTCTTGGCCGCATCCAGAAGCACGTGGGTGCCCAGGATGTTCGTTTTGATGAACGTATCGGGGTCTATGATAGAGCGGTCCACGTGAGATTCGGCGGCGAAATTGACCACCGCATCGATCCCGTCGGCCATGATCTCTCCCACGAGCGTGGCGTCGATTATATCACCCTTGACAAACCGATACCGGCGATTATCTTCCACAGACTTCAGGTTCGCTAAGTTTCCCGCATAGGTGAGGGCGTCGAGGTTGACGATTTCTAAGCCTTCGTCTTTCTCCAACAGGTATAAAATGAAATTGGAGCCGATAAATCCGGCCCCACCGGTCACCAAGAGTTTCATCGTGTTTACATGCTCCATGTAGTGTGTGGAAAAAATGAAGGTATCCTATTCACATGGATACCGGAGCCAGCCGTCTCTGATGTACCGCCGCCTGTTGTATCGCCGCCCGTTATCCATCCTTTCTATCCCAATCGTAGGGTATGTCGTTTTCGTGGGGATGAACCCGATATTCATCCGGATTTTTACGATCGTAGGGTTCCGTGGGCGTGTTGATGACGATGGCCTCCACCTCCGAGATGCACTTGAACCCGTGAAACACTCCCGGCGGAATGACCACAAGCTGGGGATTGTGCTCACCCATAAACAGCTCCATGACGTTCCCCTTCGTGGGGCTCCCATCCCTGGAATCGTACAGCACGATCTTCATCATTCCCCTGACAACCGCCATATGGTCCGTCTGCTCCTTGTGATAGTGCCACCCTTTCACTACTCCCGGAAACGCCGTGGTCATATAGACCTGGCCGAATTTCTGGAAAAACTCATCGTCGCACCTCATTATCTCCATGAGACGACCCCGTTCATCCGGGATTGTCTTGAGCCGTTTGACCACGACCCCCGCTATATCCGATGATTTCATTGTCTCCCTATACGTTGTTGGCCCCTGTCTTGGCAACGAGCCCGCTGGCCGAAAGAAGTGAGTCGAAGGTGCCCGCGTCGGACCACCAACCGTCGATGACGCTCCACGTCAGGGCGTCTCGCTCTATGTAGGCGTTGTTGACATCAGTGATTTCCAACTCTCCCCGATCCGACGGTTTGAGTATTTTTATGATACTGAAAACCTCATTGTCATAGAGATATATCCCGATAACGGCATAATCCGATTTTGGATCTTTCGGTTTTTCCTCTATCTTAACGACTTTGTCGCCCTTGAGGACCGGCACACCGAACCGCTGGGGGTCCGAAACCTCTTTTAAGAGTATCTTCGCCCCGTTTCCCTGATTGTCAAAATCCTTCACCGCCTGGATGATGTTTTTCTCGATAATGTTGTCCCCCAGCACCACGCAGATGGCCTCTCCCTCGGCGAAATGCTCCGCCAGGCTCAGGGCGTCCGCAATGCCCCCTTCCCCTTCCTGGTACGCGTAGTGCAGGCGCTTCAGGCCGAAGTCAGCACCGTTTTTCAACAGGCGCAAAAAATCGCCGGCGCTGTTTCCACCGGTGACGATGAGGATATCCTCAATACCCGCATTGACTAGGGTCTGAATCGGGTAAAATATCATTGGTTTGTCATACACCGGCAGGAGATGCTTGTTGGTTACCCTCGTGAGTGGATAGAGCCTGGTGCCCAGCCCCCCCGCTAAAATAACACCTTTCATACCTGTTCCTTTTCATTCATTCCAAGATGATGTCGTATTCATCGTACGAGCGATTCACACCCGACGAACATCAGTCCCCATACGAGATGGAGCCCAATCCCGTCAGGGAGATGGTCATCATAAAGCCGTAGTCGTCCGAATCATCACTCGTGTCTTCTTCGTAATACACGTCCAAAAAGACCGCCCAGCATTGTTTGTGGTAATCGAAGCCGATGCTGTAATATCGCCTCTCATCGTCGGTCTTATGCAAAACACCGTCTTTGTATTCTTCATCGTTGAACACACAACTGGTTTCCAAATAGAGATCAAGATCTCTGTATGCAACCAGTTTCAACTCCCCGAAAAGCCTATCGTACTCTTGTGTGTAAAACTGCTCATCCTTGATATTATAGTATATTTCTTCAATCCTCGAATACCCGACCTTCAGATAATCGCCCCGGGAATCGGTGACGCTCATATCCCCGGAGAGCCGGGAAATGTTGTTCAAATAGTGGTCTATGTCCATCTCGAACCCGAGGCTGAAGTGATTGCAGGGGTTCAGACGCACCTCGTAGAACGAGGTGACATAGGTTTCGGGAAGATTGTAGTTGACGCTGTCAGGATCCTTGTCGAAATCCATCGCGACGCCCGCCTTGAGATAGAAAATCTCGAGCGTATCGGGCGTATCGGCAAAGACGGGATTCCCGTTGAGACTGCTCTCCAGAGAAAAAGTGAGTATGCTCCTCCCCCACACCCGATCCACGGAATCGAACCGGGGGTAGTGTTTCTGTTCGAGGTCCGGGGCGAAGGTGTAGGACACGCCGGGTCTGATGAGCCACGAGAGCGTATCATACGGACCTCCATCCGGATAGACGGTGGACACATGTTCGCTGAACGCCTTCACCCCCGCCACGTAGGTGTATCGATCGGAACTGTTGTCGCCGCGGTTGTTGTCGTCGGTCCACCACCAGGTGGCGATGCCCTCGGCCCAGGGTTCCACGGTCAGGTATTTCAGGGAGATCGGCGCGGAGAGCCTGGGGTTGACGTTCAGACGTACCCCTTCAGTCCCTTTCTCGCGATAAAAATAGACCATCGTGGGTGACATCCTGAACACCAGAGGCGTATGGGGTATCTCAACCGGCCGCACCGTGAACCCCGCCTCGGGTAGCCGATGGAGGGTTCTTTCATCCCGCCGATCGTCCAGATCGTCGAGATAGCTGAAATTGACGTAGGCGAAGGCCCAGTCAAAGTCCCGGGATAAATTCACCCTGGACTCCATATAGTCGGAGTCTCTTTGTTCGATATTGTCGTACGAGTCATACAGGTCGTCGATGTAATCGTCATCGCTGATCATGTTGATGTCCACAAACGCCTGGATACCCCCGGGGAGCACCTGGGAATGGTCGAAGGAGAACGCCCAGCGAAAGTCGGTATACGTACGGCCGGTATCCACGTCCTTGCGGTTATGGTCCTCGATAAAGCTGTAGTTGATCTGGCCGTACAGGTCTTCGGCCAGAACATATCGATATTCCAGCCCCACCTTCAGGCCCCGCTCGGTCATCACATCACCGATGATGGTGGCGTCCATGCTCTTATTGATGGCCCAGTAAAAGGGGAGCGTGAACGAAAAGCCGTCGTCGCTGGACGAGCCGAATGACGGCATGAGAAGCCCGGTCTGCCGCTCCCTCTTGACCGGGTAGATGCCGTAGGGAAGGTACATGACCGGCACGTCCTTGACCCGGAACACCCCGTCCCAGACTTCCGCGTACCCGCCGACGGTCACCTCGGCTTTTCTGCCGGAAATCCTCCAGGCCGGTACCTCCCCGTCGCAGCTGGTCAGGCTTCCCCTGAAGGCCCGATAGGTATCCTCGCCGGTCTTCTCCAGTTCCTCGCCGGCGACGTAGAAATGTTTCTCGGCATAAAAGATCATTCCGTTATAGAGGATACCGGTCTGGGTGTCTATATTCAGCTCAACCCGGTCCGCCTCTACCCGGTTCTCCCCATCATAATACACCACGTTCCCCTCGGCAACGGCGTCCTTGGTGACGGCGTTGACCCTGATTAGGTCCGCATTGAGCATGGAGGTTCCCCGGGTGATTTCAACATTCCCCTCGGCGATGTATACATTATTTTCCCGATCATAGCTGAGCATATCAGCTTCGATCGTGACGGGCGTGGTCGGATCGCCGAAATAGTCGTCATCGACCTGCGCCGTCGCAAACGGCGCAACGGCCACCACAGCGATGACCAGCATCGCTGAACCGATACATCGAATCAATGCTATACATGATTTCATGGGTCGTATCTATTCCCTAAAAACACCAATGAAAATTCATAACATATAAAAAGTTCCATTTCAAGGAAATAACAGCGTGATTCTTTGCACGCCCATTTCGGCGTTTCGCGGAATATTCGCACCCCCCGAAGAAAAAAACGAAGGATATCCCCATATCGCCTGTTAGTATCAACAAAAGGGAGGACCTGCTGTTCACCACTTTCTTATCTGGAGAAAGGCTCTTATGATGGACAAAAACAAGATCAACTTCTGGATCGATGCGGCAACATTCGTGGTCTTCGTCATCCTGGTATTCACCGGCTTTCTTCTGTACACCCATGCATTCGGCGGATCCGGTAGAGAGGGCGGTTTCACCATCGGCGGCCTGAGCTGGAAGGACATTCACATGATCGCCTCCCTGGTCTTCCTTGCGCTGATTATCGTGCACCTGGTGTTCCATCGTTCCTGGGGTGCGACGTGCGGGAAGAAATACACCGGTGTCGGGTTGTGGATACTGGGAGCGCTCATGGGGCTGTTACTCTTGGCTGCGGTGTGCGTCCCCTTCTTCTTCGCGGGGGAACACCCGGGAGGAAACGGATATCGAGGAGGCAGGGGGGTCGATTACGGGATAGAATCGAACCTCTCCGGATTCAACCGGGGCCCCGGCCCGGGAAGGATCTCGGGTGATGTGAACCTGAAAACAGTCGAAATACCTGCGAAAACAGCCCCCGGCACGAGAGCCGGGGGCCATCGATGGGGAAAAAACCGGTAGGACAAGACCGGAAACACTCTTCGAGAGCCGGATGAAAAAAGACCGGGCGTATGCCGGCCTCACGAATACTTCCAGTATTTTATAGCGCGCCGTAGACGACATTCGTCGTATATTCAATGTATACTTTCCCGTCCTTGTTTAATTCACCGAAAAGAGCGCGAACCGCATCCAGCATTTCCTCATAATTATCATCATCGGGTGACGGAGCGTACGTGTTTGACAATATCCTTTCGACAAGACCGTCCTCGGAGAGTGTTTGAGAATAGGGAAAGTACGCTGTTTTGTATTTCCGGGAACCGTATAAGGATCCGATTTTTTCATCATCAATCTTATCCCGTTCGTGCGCCGCATACCCGGATGAATACGTACGGAGAATTTCATTATACGCCGTCAAGAAATCAGACCCGTGAGTATTTCGGACGTTCCATATCAGTACGACCATCCCCCCTCCACGCAATATCCGCCGGAATTCTTGGCGGGCTCTCCTCACATCAAACCAATGAAACGCCTGGGCGGCGAACACAAAATCGGCCGCATGATCCGGCACATTCATCTCTTCCGCCGTGCCCTTGACGGATATATATTTTTTATATCGGGATAGGTTTCTCTCTGCAATCACACGCATTCGGTCATTCGGCTCGACGGCATACGCTCGATTTTCGTTCTGCAGGAGAATTTCAGTAAGCTTTCCGGTCCCGGCCCCAACATCAACCACGACATGCGATGCATCCAGTCCAACCTCCACCCTGAGAAAATTCATCATCTCGACCGGGTAGGAAGGTCTGAACCTGTCGTACTCCTCCGATCGTTCATCAAATCTGTGTATTGCGTCGGTCATCATCGGCCCGTTATCGTTGTTCCGATTTTTCCGATATTCCCTTCCCGATAGGTACACACCCACAGTCTTTCTTGGATTGATACGTCCTCTCTTTTATCAGCATTTTACCATACGTTTTTTAACCATCCATCCTCAACACGTGAGAAATAGTGTCACATCTCCGCTCGAACAGGGGGAGGGACCACCCAGAAAAAACAGCCAACAGGTATCCCGCATTTGAAAAACGGGGCCGCCCCGCCTTGACCGTTGGTTCACAGCGGCATTACGTTCTTTTCTCCCGCCAGTGTACTCCGAAAATCGACCGCCCCTTTTCAATACCTTTTTAATAAAAAAATACTTGACAGAGATGTGATATTTTATATAATATAGCTTAAAATGATATGTTATTTAACCACCTTTAAGCATAATTATGCGTTATTTAAGCATAATTATGCTTTCGGGTAAACGGCACCGAACAGGGAGCACCGTTTTTTGTCACCCAAACAAGGATGAACGCCATGAATGGGAAGATGGAACAGGCAACAAAAATCCTGATGACTAAACTGGATGTCAACAAAAAGGATGCGGTCAATCGAATCTCTCACCTCGCCGCGTTGAAAAATCTCGATACCGAAAAAACCTGTGACGTGATCATCCAGCTTGAAAATATCGTCTCGGAGAAGTGGTTCGCCACGTCGGCGTAGGAATCCGCCTCTTTTCCGTCGATGCACATGCACACCACCGTCCGTCGACCATGGACATGATCCAAAGACACCGGTGTCATCGTGCAATCCCGACCCGTCAAGGATCGGGCGTTGATATACTCTTTTTTCCCGAAAAGAAACGGGGAGCGAAGGTCATCGCTCCCCGTTTCTTTGTCAGATTGTAATCGAAATCTTCAGTCCCTACTGTCTTCCCCAGTAGCCGATGACATCGGAAATGGTCTCGGCCATGGCGCCGTTGAGGGATTCGGCGTGGGCCTGGTGACGCACCTTGGAGATGATGTTCCCCGTGGCGTTGTCCACAATATAAATTTCCACCTCCACGAACGGGCCGCCGATGCCCCACCAGCTTCCGCCGCCGCCGGCGTAATAATCGACCATGGCGCTGTGTACGGTGATGTCCGCGTTCTTATCCACAACGGACAGTCCCAAACGTCCCAATCCCTGACGCAGGTTCTCCGTCAGGGCGTGCTGGGCGTTCACGTCGATGGTGCGGGAGATGTTTTCAAAGGGGATGACTTCGACGGTCTTGTACTGGGAGAGGCTCACGCCCGGCTCGGTCCATACCCATGCGTTGCTGGAGTCCTCGTACATGTCGGTATAATCGGGGATAAAGTCCCACACCTCGTCGGAACTGCGGAAATCATCATCGTTGACGAGAAGTTCCTGCCCCAGTGCCGGCACCGTTAACAGCACCACCAGCAGCGCCACAAGGGAAAATAAAAACAATCGCGTTGCACGACGATCACACATTGAAGCCTCCTTTTTCAAAAATAGTTAAATTAGTATACTCTATTTTCACGTATTCTTCAAGTTACCATACATTACGATCGAATCCGTGTGCCGTGTCACATTTTATGAGAAGAAATACAAAAGCTTCACACAATAGACGGGCCTCGACCGTACCGATCCCGATCCACCACTCACCCGCACGCCGTCGCAGGCGGGGCGCCGATCAAAAATCCATCTGCGGTATGTCCATCACCCTTCCCTCATCGGCGGACATGCTGGCACACAGGGCAATATTCAAGGCCGCAATGCCGTCCTCCCCCGTCACCGGCACCGGGAGGTCGTCCGCCACCGTCTTTGCGAAATAACCGGCAAAATCCGCGATGTTTCTCACCTCATGAATCTCATTACCGAACAACTCCACCACCGTCTCCTCAGGCGGCCTCCCGTGGGCCCGATAGGCCACCACCCCCATATGCTCGCTGACGTAGTTGTCAAGGGGCGATCTCTCCTTATCCTTCACCGAGCTCCAGAGGGTCCCTTTCGTACCGTTTATCACGATCGTCAGGTCGAAATCGAATCCGGTCAGTACGTGAGACACCTCCCAGATCGAGCCGTCTTCAAAGATGCCGTGGGCGTACGCCATATCCTCGAAGTCGAAATCATCAAAGACCCAATCGTTCTTTACGCAGCCCACCCTCGTCATCTCCATCCCCTTGTAGTAGCGTAACAGATCGAACCAGTGACATGTCTCCTCAACGATCATACCGCCCGAAAATTCCTTCTTCTGTATCCACCGCTCCCACTTGTCCCGCAGAAAGGGCCCGCGAAAATGCTGCAGAGACATCCCCGCAATCGTCCCCAGGACACCCTGATCGATGAGCTCTTTTGTGCGTACGGTCACCGGATTCAGGCGGTATTCATACCCGACACAAAGCTTGACATCCTTTTGCTTCGCCGCGGTGACGATATCCACGGCACTCGGGATGTCCAGGGCCACCGGTTTTTCCAAAAGGAGGTGCTTGCCCGCTTCAATCACCGCCAGGGCCACCTCCCGATGGGTATGGTCCGGCGTGGCCACCACCACGAGGTCAAGATCCTTCCGGGCAAGAAATTCGTCAAGATCGGTATAGGTGTCGGTCTTGAAATACTCCCGGGCCTGAGCCAGGCGATCCTCCATCAGATCACATACCGCCAGCATCCGGGCGTGTTCGCTCTCCATCAGCCCGATCACATGTGCGCGCCCGACTCCCAATCCGATAACTCCCGCCCCCGGAACCTTTTTCTTCGCAGTCATATATAATATTCCTTTCGGCACGGTATATGCCAATATAGAAAAAGATATCCTCACGCATCGGCACCACCCGCCTGTAATACGCACTTATACTACACCATTTGCAGTAAAAAGAAAATACCGCATATCAATCAATGCTCATACAAATTTTTAAAAAATGCGGGTTTTTATTGCTTTTATTTCAAATATAATAAATAATGTTTGGGAAAATTCTTATTCCCATTCAAAAGGATTCCCCATGAGACTCACCACGCTTTCCCGATACGGAACCAGGGCGCTATTTGATATCGCCTATTACGGACAGGGCGAAGCTGTCCGGGCGTCGGAGATCTCCAAGCGCCAAAATATTTCACTCAATTACATTGGACAGATATTTCTGAAGCTCAAGAGGGCCGGACTTATCAAGAGCCATAGAGGGCGCTCGGGCGGATATGTCCTGAGTGCCGCGCCGGAGGAGATCACTCTTCTTGCCATCATCGAGGCGGTGGAGGGACCCATCGCTCTCGTCTCGTGTGTCAACAATCATAAAGACTGTATGTTTGTGGAGTCGTGCATCACCCACGACGTGTGGGTAGAGGCGAGCGAGATAATCGCGGATTATTTCAGAAACATTACTCTGAAAAACCTCATCGATCAGGGTAAGACCTTGGGCTTGGCGCGAGAGGCTTCATAAGGAAACGTCGCTCCGTATGATTTCCGAAACCATCACCGACCTCATCGGAAACACCCCATTGGTCAGGCTCAATCGGCTTTCCCGAGACCTCTCGTCCTCAATCCTGGTGAAACTGGAATCGAAAAATCCAGGCGGCAGCATCAAGGACCGTATCGCCCTTTCGATGATAGAAGCGGCGGAACACCAGGGTTTGATCACTCCGGGAGTATCCACCATCGTGGAACCCACATCAGGCAACACCGGCATCGGTCTTGCTCTGGTGGGGGCGGCTCGAAACTACCGGGTGGTCATCGTCATGCCCGATTCCCTGAGCCGCGAGCGTATGGACCTCCTAAGACTCTTGGGAGCTGATCTGGTACTCACGCCGGGGGCATCGGGCATTGAGGCCGCCATCGAAGAGGCTTCTCGGATACGAGACGAGACGCCGAACGCCTATATGCCGCTCCAATTTGAAAATCCCGAAAACCCCGCCGCTCACCGCCGCACCACCGCCGAGGAGATTTATCGAGATACCGAGGGTTCCGTGGATGTCTTTGTGGCCGGTGTGGGCACCGGCGGAACCATCACCGGCACAGGATCACGGCTCAAGGAGCTGATCGGCGACTGTCGGGTGGTGGCGGTGGAACCCGCAGGCTCCCCCGTGATCTCAGGAGGAAAGCCGGGACCCCATGGTATCCAGGGTATCGGCGCGGGATTCATTCCACAGGTATTAGACCTGACGGTGATTGATGAAATCATCACCGTCACAGACCAAGACGCCCTCACCACCGCCAGGAGGATCATCACCGAGGAAGGTATCCTGTGCGGCATCTCCTCGGGGGCAAACGTATGGGCCGCACGCAAGCTCGCCGCCCGACCCGAATACACGGGAAAAACCATCGTCACCATCATCTGCGATACCGGAGATCGATACCTCTCAACAGACCTTGCAAAAAGCACAAACGAATAGTATCATCTATATTCACTCCTTTCATCCTTCGGAAAAGCAAAGATGACAAATAAAAAAACGGATTCTTACGGCTTCGATACGCTGGCCCTGCACGGAGGGTACACACCGGATCCCGCCACCGGCGCCCGGTCCGTCCCCATCTACCAGACCACGTCGTTCGTCTTCGACGACGCGGAACACGCCGCCCGGCTCTTTTCCCTGGATGAATCGGGCAATATCTACACCCGCATCGGAAACCCGACCACGGAGGTGTTCGAAAAAAGAATGGCGCTGCTGGAGGGGGGGGTGGGTGCGCTTGCTGTCGCTTCGGGCCAGGCGGCGGTGAGCCTGGCGCTGCTCACCATCACCTCCGCGGGGGGGCACGTGGTATCCTCTGTGAGCCTCTACGGCGGAACCCACACCCTGTTTCATCACACCTTCTCCCGTCTCGGCATCGATGCGGATTTCGTGGATATCCACGATCTTGACGCTGTGAAATCCGCCCTGACCGACAGAACATCGTGCATCTACCTCGAGACGATCGGCAACCCGGCCATGGACGTCCCCGATATCCAAACAATCGCCGACATCGCCCATGCCCACGGCGTCCCGTTGATGGTGGACAACACCTTCGCATCCCCCGCCCTGTGCCGACCCCTGGAGCACGGAGCGGATATTGTGATACACTCGGCCACGAAATACATCGGCGGGCACGGCACCTCCATCGGCGGGGTCATCGTGGACGGCGGCGCCTTCGACTGGTCATCACGCCCCTTCTCACTTTTGACGGAGCCGGACCCCTCGTACCACGGGATCGTCTTTACCGACGAATTCGGCCCGGAGGCGTTCATCACCCGCGCCCGGGTGACGATGCTCAGGGATTTCGGCCCGGCCCTGTCACCCTTCAACGCGTTTCTCTTCATCCAGGGGTTGGAGACCTTGAGCCTGCGCATGCGGCGCCACAGCGAAAACGCACAAATCGCGGCCGAATTTCTCGACTCTCACCCGGCCGTCTCCCGGGTTTCCTACCCGGGACTGACAACTCACCCCACCCATGCATGCGCCGCACGATACCTCCCCGGCGGATGCGGGGGGATGATCGGCTTCGAGGTGATGGGGGGGATCGAGGCGGGGAAAAAGGTCATCAACAACGTCAAGCTGATTTCCCTTCTGGCCAACGTGGGGGACGCCCGGAGCCTCATCATCCACCCGGCCAGCACCACCCACCAGCAGCTGACCGAAACCCAGCGGCTCGAGGGAGGCGTGACCGACGGCTTTGTCCGCCTCAGTGTGGGGCTGGAGACGGCTTGTGACATCATCAATGATCTCGACTGTGCCCTGGGAGGGTGACGACCATGCCGAACGGCACAAGAAAAACTCACCGGGAATCCCCGGGAAGTGTGGGCATCGTCGGGAAAGAGTATTTCACCTTCGCCGCCCACCCCGATGAGCTGGAATTGGAGAGCGGCGCGCGCCTGGGACCCGTCACCCTGGCTTACGAGACCTACGGCTCCCTCAACGCCGATCGATCCAACGCCGTTCTGGTGTTCCACGCCCTCTCCGGGGATTCCCACTGCGCGGGCCGCTACACCCCGGATGACGAGAAACCGGGCTGGTGGGAGGTCATGGTGGGCCCCGGCAAGGGGGTGGACACTGATCGCTTCTTCGTCATTTGCGTAAACGTCATCGGCGGATGCATGGGATCCACCGGCCCCGCATCGATACACCCGAAGACGAAAAAACCTTATGGCCTTGCATTTCCGGTCATCTCCATCAGGGATATGGTCGCAGCCCAACGACACCTAATCGACCATTTGGAGATAGAGGTGCTCCACGGGGTCATCGGCGGCTCGATGGGGGGGATGCAGGCCCTCCAGTGGGCTATCGACTACCCCGAGCGGGCGAAATCCGCGGTGCTCTTGGCCACCACCCCCCGCCTCTCGCCCCAGGGCATCGCGTTCGACCAGGTGGGCCGACAGGCCATCATCAACGATCCCAATTTCGCCGGCGGCGATTATTACGGAAAACAGCCCCCGGAGATGGGGCTGGCCGTGGCCCGGATGATCGGGCACATCACGTATCTCTCCGATGAGGCCATGCACGAAAAATTCGGCAGGCGGCTGAAAGAAAAGGACAAAGGATACGCCTACAATTTCGACGTGGAATTCGAGGTGGAGGGCTACCTGGAGCACCAGGGCGTCAGCTTCAACAAGAGATTCGACGCCAACTCGTACCTCTACATCACCAAGGCCATCAACTACTTCAATCCCCAGGCCTATCACGCCACCCTGGCCGAGGCCTTCCGGGGGGTTCGGTCGAAGTTCCTGGTCGTGTCGTTCACGTCGGACTGGCTGTACCCCAGCTATCAGTCCAAGGAGATGGCCCGGGCCCTGATGGCCGCCGGGGCGCCGGTGTCGTTCTTGGAGCTGGACACCCCCCACGGCCATGATTCGTTCCTGCTTCAAAACGACGAGCTCTCCGGCATCGTCAGGGATTTTTTCGCCAATGTCTGATCGATCGACGTCACACGCACCGCTTTTCAGGGACGATCACACGTTCATCTTCGAGACCATCCCGGATGGGAGCCGGGTGCTCGACCTGGGCTGCGGGTTTGGGGAGCTCCTCGGCGCCCTGGTGGAGGAGAAGGGGGTATCTGGCCGGGGAGTGGAGATTTCCGCCGACGGCGTGGCGGCCTGCGTCTCCCGGGGCCTGTCGGTCTATCACGGCGATATCAACGAGGGTCTCTCCGAGTGGGCCGACGGCTCGTTCGATTACGTAATCCTCAACCAGACTCTCCACGAGATACAGCGGCCGTTGTTCGTCCTCACCGAGATGCTCAGGGTCGGGGATATCGGCATCGTCGGCTTTCCAAACTACGGCTACCTCCTCGTGCGGCTCTATCTCCTCTTCTCCGGTCGCATGCCGGCCACCACCGACATCCCCTACGCCTGGGACGACACACCGAACATACACCCCTTCACCCTCCGGGACTTCGACACGTTGCTTGACCGCATGGACCTTTCCGTCATACGGAGAAAGCACTTTCCCGAGACGGGGGGTGTATCGTCTTTCATCCGGGACGTCATGCCCAACAGCCTTGCCAGAAACTGCGTGTACCTCATCGGCAGGAAAAAAACCGTCGGACGATGAGCCGACGGATCCCGGGCGGCCGAGTAAGGCGGCTCACCTCGACCTTTCGAACATCCCCGGAGCGGGCGGCGAGCCGGTGTGAATCTCACACGACTCCCTTTTCCCTCTTTTCTTTCCGAACAATATGCCGTATAATGATTAGTATTCATTATTGACGTACCACGGGAGTGTTTCCATGCCCTCGAAAAGCATATTCGACGCGGTGAATATCGCCCGCCGCTGGCGATACCTAAAGGCCATCTTCACCGACAAGGCCTACCGGGTTCCGCTCTTTCGAAAACTCACCTATCTCGCCCTGATTGTATATATCCTCATCCCCATCGATTTCATCCCCGGCATCTTTCCCCTGGTCGGCCTGGTGGACGACATCGGCGCCCTGGCCCTGATCATGGGACTTTTGGTCTACGAGACCGAGCGATACAAAAACTTCCTTGAAACGGGAGAGATGGACGCAGATGACACCGACCCGTCGGACGCAAGCGACCGGGTCCGGGAAAAGATGAAGGATTTCGAAGGAACCCGCAGGTAACCCCCGCTTCGTTTCGAAACCTCGAGACAAAACGTCCTTTTCGAAGATCGGTTTTTTAGTGAAAAAGAAAAAGCATCCTCCAAAACCGGGCAAAAGACGCCCCGAAGACGAGCCCCGTATCAGCCTGGAGGGGCGAAATGTGGTCCTGGAGGCGTTGGGGTCCGACCGGGAGATCGAGGAGGTGTTTCTGGACGGGGGCGCCGAGGCGGCGGGGAAGGTGCGCTCCATCATGGAGCTCGCCCGAAAACGGGGGGTCCCGCTCACGGCCCTGGACCGCCGGGAGCTGGACGCCCGCTCCCAAACCGGCTCCCATCAGGGGGTCATCGCCCTGGCCCGTCCCCGTGAGGATATCAGCCTCAAGACCCTCCTTGAGGTCGTCGACAACACCACGGATCCTGTGATCCTGGTGCTGGGAGAGGTGCTCTACGAGCAGAACCTGGGGGCGATTCTGCGCACCTGTGACGGCGCCGGCGCCCGGAGCGTGGTGGTTCCCCCCCGCCGAAGCGCACCGCTGTCTTCGGTGGCGGTCCGGGTGTCCATGGGCGCATCCGAATATATCCCGGTCATCAGGGAAAGCCCCACCAGCGCCCTGGCCCAGCTTTCCCGGGCCGGGTTTCACATCATCGGGGTGGAGGCGAACGGCGAATGCGCTCATTTCGAGGCGGACCTGACGGGGCCGGTCGCTTTAGTCTTCGGCGGGGAGGACAAGGGCCTGTCCGATACCCTCAGGAACAAGTGCGACCGGGTTATCTCCATACCGCTTCTGGGCCGCATCTCGTCTTTGAACATCTCGGTGGCGGTGGCGGTGGTGCTGTACGAAAAGGTCCGCCAGCAACACGTCGTCTCCAGCTGATAAAACCGCGTCTTTCTCTCCCTCCGGAACAGACACACAGAACACCAATGGTATCGAAAAAAACCCCCCGATGTGTGCCATCGGAGGGTTTTGAATATCACGTGTATTCTTTATCTCAGTCACGGCCGGTGATTCACACACATCATCGGCCTCATTCGCTATACCACCGTCACCGGCTGGAGTGAACGGTATTTTTCATCCAACAGCTCGTTGATGGCCTCCATCACCTGGAGGGCGAACTCATGCATCTCGTCGGCCAGGCGGATTTCGGCGTCCCGTGAAAAGGGGACGAAGTCCATTTTGTCCTCATCGACAACGAAGTCCCTCGGATCGATGGGCATACCCACCCGGTAGACGACCTTTCCCTTTTTCGCCACCGGGGAGTTACCGGGATAAATCGTATCCGATCCGCTGCATCCCACCGGCACCACCTTGGCCCTGGACTTCAATGCCAGATGAGATATGCCGGTTTTCCCGGAGGTGAGGGTGTCCGACCGGGTGCCCTCAGGAAAGATGATAACATTGAGGCGCTTTTCAAACAGCGCGTTGAAGTTTATCTCCGCCACCTTCGCCATCAGCATCCGGTAGTACCGCTCAACGTACTCGGCGTAGGGAATTTTTATCTCGTCTATAAGCTGACGGGGATACTCCAAAACACTTCTAAGGGCCTCGGTGATCTCGTCGCTCAGCTTCTGTATCTGCTTTTTCCCGTTGACCAGGTCCCTGAGCAGCCGATACTCGATCTGGGATATCTTCCGGTTGACGATATCCCGAAAATCCTCCTTAATGAGATAGCCCCGGGACGGCACCGGGATGTTGTTCGTCCAGTCGAAGAACTTCCCCAATAACGGGTTGTTGTAGTAATCTCCCTTGACCCAGGTAGTGGTGTAGGGAAGCCTCGGGTTCATCCGCCACATCTTGTACTGAAACGGCCAGTAGTTGTAGCGATCGGTGTGGTTCAGGGCGAATATCACCGTCTCGTCCGTGGGTATCCGCTCGATGTTCTCGATGTTAATGTCAACCTTCGAGAAGAAGTAGTTGGGCCCCACAAAAAACCTCCCGAGGGTCTTTTGCAGCTTGGCGTTTGTGCTCAACCGTATTCGGTTCATATGATTCATGTCAATTTTCATCTGTTTCCCTTTCAGTTGCGCGTCGAGGAAAAACGGCACTGCAAAAAATATTAAATTACTGAGTCTTCATCATATCATAAATTCACGTTTATCTGCGCCTTTTTTTCCACCTGTCGTGGGTCCAGAGAAGCTCATGGGGATACTCCCGCACATATCGCTCCATGATGTCCGTGCGGAGCTGGGAATAATTTCGGATGTCCTTTTCGACATCGCCGGTGGGGGCGAATTCGATCTGGTCGTCCACCACCACCCGGTAGCAACTCTTTTTCCCCCGAAAGATGTTGATGGGCAGCATCGGGGCGCCGGTCTTGAGAGCGATGGCCGCCGGACCCGCAGCCAGCATGGTGGTTTTGCCGAAGAAGTTCACCTCAACGCCGCCCCGGCGCTTGAATTCATCGGCCACCATCATCACAAAATCACCTCGTCCAAGCGCCCGAAACGCCCCCTTTGCGGCGCTCACCCTGCTGACGAAATTGATCCGATTGACCGGGATGGTGTCCATGTATTTATACCATGCCTTCGCGAAATGCGGATTCTTCGGATCCTTCACGAGAAAGGAAAAATTGAACTCCTCCTTGCTCAGGCGGATGGCCAAAAGCTGGAAGTTCCCCAGATGGGCGGCGGCGCCGACGGCGCCCCGTCCCCCCTCGAGCGCCCGGTGAATTTTTTCGAGCCCCTCAACGGGCACATTTCGGAGCAGCTCATCGATATTCCTGGGGTGGTAGTAGTGGTTGATCTCGAGGCTATCGATCAAGAGCTCATAGAGGGCCCGTCGGGCCAGCCTCCGGGAATCCCGTGGGGTGAGGTCCTCCTCGAAGGCGATCCTGATGTGCCGGGCGAACCGCCGTTCAAGCCCCAGCAGGTATCCGGCCACCGGATACATCAACACGAACATCACCACCGACACCCCCCGGATGAGCCAGAGGGGCGTATAGGGGATAACCTCCGCGAAAAAGCAAAAGGCGATCGCGGCCAGACGATCTCCCAGGTCAGAAACGAATCCCCGTGCCATAGGTAGTGTGTGCGCCGATCATTCCTCATCAAAAAGATCTCCGGTGAGAATTCCGGCGCGCTCCTGCGTTATCGAAACGATGCGACAAAATGCCGCAAAGTATAGACTGTAGCAACACGGGAGGTGGAAGTCAAAGTATTTCTTTTCAATCGTCCCGGCATCGATCGCCGAGGCGGGGAACACTTTGTATACGTGTGCCCTTCGCGCCGCAATGAGAACCTCCCTGAAATGCCCGACGGGGGTGGCATACCGAGTCCGGAAAGCTCTCGGATACGGCCCGAAGGGCGCTGATTGCCCTTGACACGCCCCTTCGTCCCGGCTAACATGAGTGATGTTTTTCACGACACCGGAAAGCGCCACTTTCATGTACGAAATTCGATTTCACGGTCGCGGGGGACAGGGGGCGGTCATGGCCTCGGAGATTCTGGCTCTGGCGGCGTTCCTCGAGGGGAACTATCCCCAGTCGTTTCCCTCCTTCGGCCTGGAGCGCCGCGGTGCGCCCGTGGCGGCCTACCTCAGGATCGACGATGAAAAAATCCTCATCCGGCAGAACATCTACAATCCTGACTTCATCGTGGTGATGGATCCCACCCTCCTGGAGCTTGAGCCGACGCTCTCCGGCCTGAAGCCGGAGGGGGGGCTTTTGATTAACAGCGACGACCCCCCGGAGGCGTTTCGCACCCTCAAAAGCTGTGAAGGGATTTCCATCGGCACCGTGCCCGCGGGCACGATCGCCCGGAGCCGGGGGCTGGGGACGGAACTCCTTCCGATCATCAACACCACCATTTTGGGCGCCGTAACACGCATGACCGATATCGTATCCCTCGAAAGTTTGACCGACGCAATCGAACAGACCATCCCGAAACACGCCGCCAACAACGCCGAGGGCGCCCGGGAGGCGTATAACCGGGTGATCATCCTGGAGGCGACGTGACCACGAAGATAACCCTCACCCAGATCGACCAGTATCCTGAGGTCCCCTCGTCCTGGGGGGGAATGGAGTGGAACAAAACCGGGAGCTGGCGGTTTCTTATGCCGGTATTCTCCCCCCGGCCCTCCCCCTGCAGTAGAGAGTGCCCCCTGCAGAACAATATTCCCGAGATGATGGCCCTCCTCGCAGACGGAGACACGGCCGGGGCGACCCTCGCCCTGGCCCTGGAAAATCCCTTTCCCGCCGTCCTGGGGCGGGTGTGCCCCGCATTCTGTACGGAAGCGTGCAATCGGGATCGATTCGACGAGAGGGTCTCCATCAGGGCCGTCGAGCGCCTTCTGGGGAACGAAGCACTGAAAAAACACCCCGACCTCCCGAAGCGAAAGGCCACGGGGAAAAGCGTGGCGATCGTCGGCTCCGGTCCTGCGGGCCTTTCGACGGCGAGGTTCCTGGCGCTCTTGGGATATGCGGTCACCGTCTTCGAGCGGGAGGAGGCCCCCGGCGGGGTGCTCCGGCTGGGGATTCCCCCGTATCGGCTCCCCCGGGACATACTGGATTCGTGTATCGATGCAATCCGCCGCCTGGGGGTGGATATCAGAACCGGCGTTTCCATCGGTACGGACATCATTCTCACCGATCTCGAGAAAGACTTCGACGCCGTCTTCGCGGCGCCCGGGGCGCATCGCTCCCTGGATGTGGACCTGGGAGGATATACAGGAATCGGCGTTCTATCCGGCCTTTCTTTTCTGGCGGACGTCTTTCGGGGAACAATCGATTCGGTCACGGGCGAGTACGCCGTTATCGGCGGCGGGAACACCGCCCTGGACGCCGCCCGCACGATCCTCCGCCTGGGGGGATCCCCCCATATTTATTACAGGAGAAGTCGTGACGAGATGCCCGCCTTCACCGACGAAATCGAGGAGGCGCGTGAGGAGGACATCCCGATCTCGTACCTGACGGCCCCCGTCGGGCTCACGGAAAAAAAGGGGCGCCTGGCGATGACCCTGATCACAATGGAGTTGGGGGAGGAGGACGCCTCCGGCAGGAGGCGGCCGGTGCAGATTTCCGGCAGCGAGCGGGAGGTCTGTGTGGATCGGGTCATCACCGCCGTGGGTGAGGCGGAGGACTTCTCGTTCATGGGGACGGACGGGGACAAAAAAGATCCCGTATCCATCCTCGATGCAGAAGGCGTGCTCCTGGGCGGGGACGCGGGTGGGGGGCGACGCACCGTGGCGGACGCCGCCGCCGCCGGCAAGCGGGCGGCGATCATGATCGACGCGCGTCTCTCCGGCCGCCCGGCGCCCGAGGCGACGGAGAGGATGACCTTCAGCCGCTGGCTGGAAGAGCGTCCGGCCCCAGAGGGGGACCCGGTGGCGTTCGAGGATATACAAACGGCCTATTTCAAGAAAAGTGACGCCTATCGTCTCCAGAAGACGGACCCACATATGCGATCGGGTGATTTCTCGGAAGTCACCGCGGGGCCGACCGAACGGGACGCCGCCGCCGAGGCGGCCCGATGCTTCGTCTGCGGCACCTGCATCGACTGCAAGACCTGCGAGCGGTTCTGTCCCGATTTTTCGCTCTCGATCATCAGGAATCTCAAGGCGCGCGGTGTGGGAAGCAGCGTCCGGGTCGACGAGGATTTCTGCAAGGGATGCGGTATCTGCGCCCGGGAGTGCCCCCGGGGCGTCATCGTGATGAAAACGCCGTGATCCCCCACGATCTTCGTGTGGGATGCGGCCGGATTTGACCACCAGAGGCGAGCAACATATGAAACAACTTTTGGAGGGGAACCATGCCGTGTCGATGGGGGTGCTGCGCTCCCGTGTCCAGGTCATCCCCGCCTACCCCATCACCCCCCAGACACACATATCGGAACTGTTGGCCCAGTTCGCCTCCGACGGGACCATGGACGCCCGCTACATCAAGGTTGAAAGCGAGCATTCGGCCATGGCCGCGTGCATCGGCGCCGCCACCGCCGGCGCCCGAACCTTCACCGCCACATCCTCCCAGGGTCTGGCCCTGATGCACGAGCTGCTGCATTGGGCCGCCGGGGGACGCCTCCCCATCGTTATGGCCTGCGTCAACCGCACCCTGGGCGCCCCCTGGAATATCTGGAACGATCAGTCCGATTCCATGTCCCAGCGGGATACGGGCTGGCTCCAGTTTTACTGCGAGGACAACCAGGACTGCGTCGATTCCGTGCTTCTTGCCTATGCCGTGGCGGAACGGGTATTTACACCGGCCATGATCATCCTCGACGCCTTCATCCTCTCCCATACCACGGAAGCGGTGGATGTGCCCGATGAGATGACGGCGGATCGGTTTCTCCCGCCGCTCAACAACCCCCACGCCATCGATCTGGACTCCCCCCGGGCCTTCTCGCCGGTGGTGGCGCCGGATCACTTCACCGAGGTGAAGTATCGCCAGTTCGACGCCGCCCGCCGTGCGTTAACGGTCATCGACGAGGAAAACCGACGGTTCAAGGAGATCTTCGGCCGGAGCTACAGCTCTATCGAGACCTACCGGACTGACGGCGCCGAGACCATCATCGCCGCCTGCGGGGCGGTGTGCGGAACAATACGGGCGGCGGTGGATCGGCTTCGGGAAGAAAAGACGCCGGTCGGCATGCTCAAGGTGCGGACTTTCAGGCCCTTCCCCTCAGAGCTGATCACGGACGCCGTCTCGGGGGTGTCCACGGTGTTTGTCCTGGACAAGAGCGTCATCCCGGGGCAGGGCGGCCCCCTGGCCCAGGAGATCCGCGCCGCCCTCTACGATGCGAACAAACGTCCCCGGGTAATCGGCGCCGTGGCGGGGCTGGGGGGGCGGGATATCACCGTCGACCTGATATGTGAGGCGATCCGTGGGCTTGAAAAAACGAAGGATACACCCCAACCTTTCTTTCTGGGCATGAAGAAATAGACGAGTCAATCATGACGACACCGGATACAGCGGCAAACGAACGAACCGATCAATACATCACCCCGGGACACCTGGCGTGCCCCGGATGCGGGGCGACGCTGGCCATGCAGTGGGTGCTGTCCGTTCTGGGGAAGGACACCGTGCTGGGGCTTCCGGCGTGCTGCTTTTCCATCATCAGCGGCGCCTTCCCCCATACTCCCATGAACGTCAACCTGGTCCACACCGCCTTCGAAACCGGCGCGGCCATCGCCTCCGGCCTCAAGGCGGGATTGGAGGCCACCGGCAGGGGACATGCCCATGTGGTCTCCTGGGCTGGAGACGGCGGCACGTTCGACATCGGGCTCCAGGCCCTCTCCGGCGCCGCCGAGCGAAACGAGGATATCATCTACGTCTGCTACGACAACGAGGCGTACATGAACACCGGCAACCAGCGGAGCTCCGCCACCCCCCGGTTCGCCCGGACCACCACGAGTCCCGCGGGGGAGAGCATGCACAAGAAGGATATCCTGGCCATCATGGCCGCCCACGGCATCCCCTACGCCGCCAGCGCCTCCATCGCCTTTCCCGACGATCTTACGGCCAAGGTCGAAAAGGCGAAACACATCACCGGCACCCGGTTTCTCCACATTCTGGTGGCCTGCCCCACGGGCTGGCGCATGCCGTCGGACATGACCATCACCGCGGCCCGCCTGGCGGTGGAGACGGGCGTCTTTCCGCTGATTGAAATAGAAAACGGCGAGCGGACCACCATCACGTATCTCCCGGAGCCCCGGATTCCCCTGGCCGAGTACCTCTCAATACAGGGGCGGTTTTCCGGCATGTCGAAAGACGAGATCGCCGAAATCCAGCGGTGGGTAAATGAAAGATGGGAACGGCTCATGAAAACGGCGGACGTTTCCGTCCCGTAGTATCGGGGGCCAACAGGATACACACATCCACACCATGGTACAACATATGGCCGCCTGACAAAAGGAGTATCGATAATGAGCACGCACGACTCAGACCACGAAGCGGTTCGACTCCTGTCGGACTATATCAAGATCAACACCACGAATCCCCCCGGCAACGAGCGGGTCGCCGTCGATTTCCTCTCGGAGCTCTTCACGGCCGAGGGCATCGATTACAAAATCTATGAGCCCGAGGCGGGGCGGGCGTCCATCAGGGCGCACCTCCCCGGTACGGGGGAGAAAAAACCGCTTATCCTCATGACCCACATCGACGTGGTTCCCGCGGACAAGAGCGAATGGAGCTTCGACCCCTTCGGCGGGAAGATCATCGACGGCTTTGTCACGGGCCGGGGGGCGCTGGATACAAAGGGCCAGGGCATCATGCTGCTTATGGCGCTGCTTCACCTCAAGCGGAAGAAGATCGAGCCGACGAGAGACGTCGTGTTTCTGGCCTGCGCCGACGAGGAGATGGCCGGTAACTACGGCGCGGGATACTTGATTGAAAACCACAGGGATGATTTCGAGGCGGGGATCGTTCTCAACGAGGGGGGGATGGGCATCACGGATCTATTGGCCGGACGGCCCCTGATGACCATCGCCACGGCGGAAAAGGGGCTGTGCTGGCTGAAGCTCTCGGTCACCGGTCCCCCGGGCCACGGCTCCGCCCCCCACGGCGAAAACGCCCTGGAGCGATTGACCCGGGCGGTGAACCGGGTGCTCGAGCGGGGGACCGACTACGACGTCAAGCCGGCGGTGGCCGCCTATTTCAAAAATCTCGCCGAGGGGTGGCCCTTTTTGGCGGAGTATCAAAAGGACGGCGATGCGGACACCCTGATACAAAACCTGAAGGACTCATCGCTTCTTTTCAATCCCATGATCTCCGCTCAACTGAAGAACACCATCAGCCTGACGGTCATGCACTCGGGAGACAAGACCAACACCATCCCCTCCCGGGCCGAGGCGCATCTGGACTGCCGCCTGCTGCCGGGGGAGGGCGTGGAGGAGTTCATGGCCGCCGTAACCAAGCTTCTGAATGATGTCGGTATCGACGTGTCATACCTCGACACCTCGGTGGCCAACGAATCCCCCTTTAATACCGATGAATATGAAACCATCGTCCGTGTCATGGAACGATATCTGCCCGACGCCGTCATCACCCCGTCGCTCTTGACGGGGTGCTCCGATTCGCGGTTTTTCAGGAAAATCGGCATACCCACATACGGCGTCATGCCCGCCCTGGTGCCGCTCTCCGATGTCATCTCGATGATTCATGGCATCGATGAGAAGATTTCGATTGAAAACGTCATCAACGGCTCGAACATCATGACGGATATCGTCCTCGACCTGTGCGGGCGGTAAAAAAAGGAGTAAATCATGAGCGTATCTCTCAAAGAAGTGGACAAGGTGGAAATTCTCACCCTCCAGGACAACTACGTGGACCTGATCCTCAGGGACAACTCGGAGGTCGTGCTTCGGGCCATGCCCCTCAAAGACATGGAGGTGAAGAACTCAATTTTAGCCGAACACGGCTTTTCGTCCCTGGTGACGGTCACGTCCGGGGACGTCTCCCGGAGCGTGCTCTTCGATTTCGGCTTTTCCGCACACGGCGCCGCATTCAACGCCGACGCATTGGGTGTGGACCTCTCCGTCGTGGAGACGGCGGCGCTCTCCCACGGACATCTTGACCACACCGGCGGCATCGAGGAGCTGGGCAAACGCATCAAAAAGCCCGGTCTCTCCCTCTATCTCCACCCCGAGGCCTTCCGCAATCCCCGTTATCTGAAAGTCACCGAGGATATCCGGGTCGGCTTTCCCTCCTTCACCCGGGAGCGGGCGAAAAAGGCGGGGTTCGAGCCGGTGGAGCGATCCGAGCCCACGCCGCTGTTGGACGGCCAGATGCTGTTTTTGGGGGGGGTGCCGAGAAAGACCGATTTCGAGAGGGTGGGAAACGACTTCTTCTTTGAGAGGGACGGCGTGGAGACCCAGGACGATATCGCCGATGACACCTCCATCGTCGCGAACCTGAAGGGGAAGGGATTGATCGTGCTCTCCGGCTGCGCCCACTCGGGCATCATCAACACCACCAACTACGCCAAAGAAGTCACCGGAATCGGCGATGTCCACGTCATCATGGGGGGGTTCCACCTCAACGGGGCGGATTTCGACGGGGTCATCAAGCCCACCGCCGATAATCTCATATCCCTCGATCCGGCCTACATCATCCCCACCCACTGCACCGGGAGGGAGGCGATCGGCTACATCGAGGAGCGGATGTCGGATAAATTCATCCTCAACATGGCCGGCACGAAACTCACTTTCGCAGCCTAAGACAAAATCGAACGGGGGACGGTGTAGCCGTCCCCCGCTGTATTCAATCTTGGACCGCCTTTTCCGGCGTCACGCCGGCGGCCGAGGCCCTGTGCACCTCGCCGATATCCACCTTATCCAGCCAGATGAACAACAACCCCCCGGCGATGGCCGGCAGAAAATTGACCGCGTGCATGACGATACCCATGCCCACCGCCTCCTCCGCCGGAAGGCCGAAAAATATCAGGGCATAGCGGGCGGCGGCATGGAAGGGGCCGATGTAGCCGGGGGTGGAGGGGAGCGCCACGGCGAAGCACAATATCACCGTCAAAAACAGCGCCGCAGAGATGGGAAGCATAAATCCGAAGGCCAGAAAGACCGTGTAATAGAGACCCGTCACCGTCAACCAGAGAAGCAGTGTGGTGACGATCACCGGTATGAAGAGATCCTTTCGAAACAAAACCGCCAGGCCCCCGGCAAAGGATAAAGCCATCGACTCCGCCCGCCCCCGCCAGCGCTCCGGCACCGGCCTGGTCACCCACGCAAGCAACGCCTTCGCCCAGCGGCTCTCCCGGCCCAGGAACACCAGGAAGACAAAAACCCCGATCACGCCCGCGAGACTTACCATCCCGGCGGCCCGAAGACCCCGCTGAAACTCCTGGTACTCCCCGGGGAAGGGCACCAGCACAAGCACCACCCCCAAAAGCACGAGCACCGCCAGCATATCGAAGAGCCGCTCCACCACCACCGTCGCCAGAACCGCCGACGCCCTGACCCGCTCCATCCTCCCCAGCACGATGCAGCGGATGATCTCACCCAGGCGGGCGGGAAACATGTTATTGGCCCCGAAGCCGATTGCTACCGCCGAGAAGATCGTGCGGAGCCGCATCTTTTTGATGGGCATCGCCAGATATCGCCAGCGTATCGTGCGGATCAGATAGGTGAGGTAATAGAGGAAAACAGAGAGGACGATTATCGGCCACCGGATGAGGAAAAAGGCCGCCCACAGGGCTGTGTAATCGAGCCTTCGCAGGGCGAGATACAAAAAAAAGGCCCCGATACCGAGCCCCAGGTAAAATTTCCAGTCCAGTTTCATGAGCCGAGGATTTCCCGTGCCTCACGCACGTCCATCACGATCCGGGCGATGAGCTCCTCGGGACCGGAAAAGGCCCGCTCACCCCGGATGCGCCGGACAAAGGATACCTCGATCACCTCGCCGTAGAGGTCTTCGACGAAGTCGAGGATAAATACCTCTAAAGACAACCCGACATCGGAGAACGTCGGATTATTGCCCAGGTTCGCCACCGCGGGATACTCCATCCCGTCCCGAATCACCCGGACCGCGTACACCCCGTCCGCCGGGACGAGGCGGGTAGTGAAATCGACATTGGCGGTGGGAAATCCCAAGAGACTTCGTCCCCGATCCATCCCGTGTATCACCTCGCCCCTCATGGTGTACTCCCTGCCCAGAAGCTGTGCCGCCCGGTCCACGGCGCCGTCGCCGATGAGCCGGCGTATCTCCGTCGAGCTCACCGGCATCCCATCCAATGTTACCTCCTCCACCTTTTCCACCGCAAATCCCAGCTTCTTACCCTGAACATTCAGGTCGTCGATATCGCCGATCCGGTTTTTACCGAAGGAAAAATCATAGCCCACAAAGACATGAACGACCGAGAGGCTTTCACGGAGTACCCGCCGGGAAAACTCCCGGGGACTCATCCGGTAAAAGGTCCGGTCCTCCCCCACCACGAAGACGGCACTGATACCCTGTTGTTCGATCAGGTGCATCTTCTCGTCAAAATCGGTGATTAGGAGCGGCTCCTCCCCGGTGAAAATCTTTCTGGGGTGGGGATGAAACGTCAGGATCGCGGGTTGTGCGTCTTCCCGCTCGGCCCGATCCACCACCCGCTCGAGTATGGCCGTGTGCCCCCGGTGGACGCCGTCGAAGTTGCCGATGGCAAGCACCGTTCGATCGAAGGGCGCCCGATAATCCCTGTGCCAATTGATGATGTGCATGGTCGTCGGTTCTTTTTCCTTGACACGAAAATTAAAAAAGTATACTCTTAAAACTTGTCATTTTCAACCTAAAAAGGGGTGGGTAAAAAGGGAAAGAAGGCGAAAAAGTAAAAAAATGCCGAAGTGGCGGAACTGGTAGACGCGCTAGGTTCAGGGTCTAGTGGGTGTACGCCTGTGCGGGTTCGACTCCCGCCTTCGGCACCAAACGAATATAATCCGAACCACCAAAGACAGGGAGAACCTGTCGGCGAGGGGTTCGGATTTGTGCTATATCTGGAATGAGATTGAGAGGACGGGCGACTATGCTTGTCCTCTTGTTTTTATGGGTATATAATTTAGTGCATGAGATATAAGGTGAATGAATATTATATTGGAAGGTGAAATTTTGGTATGGTGATTTTGGAAACGTCACGTTTGTGCTTGCGGGAAATACACACAGATGACTACAAATCTATTGGCTCAATTTTACAAGATATTGATGTTATGTACGCTTGGGAACATGCTTTTTCTGATGAAGAAGTTATTCAATGGATTGATGAAAATATTATGAGATATGATAGGGATGGGTATAGTTATTGGGCAGTAATAGAAAAAACATCCGACAGGTTAATTGGTGTTACCGGGCTAATTTCTGAAGAAGCAGACAATGAAAACTATGTTGGGATCGGCTACATTTACAAAAAGTCGCATTGGGGAAACGGGTATGCCTTTGAAGCTGCCTCCGCTTGTATTGATTATGCTTTTAATGTCTTGCATCTAAGAGAAATTACAGCACAAATTAGACCGGAAAATACTGCTTCAAGAAAGGTGGCGGAAAGGCTTGGCATGTCTATTAAGAAACAGTTTATCAGGTACTATAAAAACAAAGACATGCTCCATCTGCTTTATACCCGTACCATATGAACAAATAGTTTTTCTTTCACCTTCCGCCAAACAGACCGACATCGGGCCAGGTTGGTCCGGCCCGTCACGGGAAAGAAGCCAAAAACGGAGGATAAGGGACAAAACCCTTTCCCTCCTTTTTTTATGCCCTGAAAGCCCATACATCAAGCCTTTTCAAGTTCTAATCCGTGATATCTTCTCCCCTTGTTCCGCCTGTACTTTTTCGCCCTTTTTGCGTGGAGTCCCCATCGAGTGAGAGAGGGTCGGTTTTTTCGCCAACCCTTACGTTTTGCCGCATCCGCATGCGAAAAGGCCGGATGATACCGGCCTTTTTTTATTAATTTCATACCCGTACGAGGCCGGTCGTCCCCCATCGCCCCCCCGGCATCCTCGTCCCGGCTCGGCTTGTACCGTTCGCTGCCCCCCCCCCCCCCCCCCCCCCCCCCCCCCCCCCCCCCCCCCCCCCCCCCCCCCCC